>JBFZEN010000096.1:0-3427 GCA_041306805.1 bacterium | reverse complement strand
GTCCATTTTCCTCAAAAAAATACTTGACTTTTCAGAATGAGTTTTGCATATTCTACTATGGATATAGTAAATCATCTATTGACATAGGAGATCTCATGAATCCATCCCGTAAGCTGACCCCAGCTGAATGGGAAATCATGGAGGCCGTGTGGGACCTGGACGGGTCGCCATCCGTCAGGGATGTGGTGAATAAGGCGTACCCCAATGGGGAGAAGGCCTACACGACCGTTCAGACCGTGATGAATACAATAGAGAAAAAGGGTCTTCTCAAACGGAAAAAAATCGGCCTTGTCAATTTCTACACACCGACCCGGTCGCGCAGGGACATGGTCAAAAAAGAGCTTTCCACGCTTGTCTCCCGCATATTCGACGGATCCGTGCCGGCCATGGCCGATTTTCTGCTGAACTCCGAGAACCTGAACATGGAGGAAATCGAATCCATCAAGGCTCTTCTTGCATCCAAGGAGAAAGAATTGAAAGGACGCAGGCGATGATAGCATGGATCAATGAAACCGGATCGGCCTGGGCTGAATATGCCGCCTGGGCGGTCATTCAGAATACATTGTTTCTCGGACTGATCGTGCTGCTGCTGCACCTGTTCAGAAATGTCCCGGCCCGAATCCGGTTTCTTGTCGGTTTTGCCGGGCTGATCAAGCTGATCGTACCGCCTTTCATCCCCGCTCCGTTTCTCATTCAACGCCCGGCGTCCTTTTCAAGGTCCATCGGGGAGCTGATGTCCGTGACCGGCAGTCCATCCGCCGCCACCCTGCCCGTCCGGGCGGGCCTGGAACCTGCAGGATGCCTTTTCCTTGCCTGGCTCACCGGATTCTTTCTTTTCATTCTGATCCCAGTTCTGGCTAATTTCCAGCTCAGACGGAAACTGGCCTCAGCCGTATGCGGAAAAGAAAAAGACAATGATCATGCCGTGGAAATCTGCAAATGCGACAACCTGTCCGTACCCATGACATTCGGCCTATTCAGAAAACGTATCTATGTGCCTGCAATCTGGGACGCCTGGTCCCCGGAGACACGCCATATGATTCTGAGGCATGAAATGGCGCATCTCCGGCGCAGGGACGGGCTCAGCCAGCTGATCCAGATCCTTGCCCAGGCGCTGTATTTTTTCCATCCGCTGGCCTGGCATGTATCCGGAAAATGCTCCGAATTGCGTGAAATGGCCTGCGACGATCTTTCCATAGGCAGCGACAAAAGCCTTTCCGTCGAATATTCCAGAGCCCTGGTTCAAATCGCCGAGAATCTGGTCCGGGGAGCGGACTGTTTCCCGGCGTCTGCCCTGATCAGGCAAAAAAACGAACTGCTGAACCGAATCCGATACCAGATGGAGGGTGCCATGAAAAGCGTATCCGGAAAACGAACGGTTTTGATCCTGGCGGGACTGCTGCTGACCGCGGTTCCGCTTTCATGGACCAGGGCCATACCGCAGAACGAGGAAACAACGCCTCCCGCGGAACAGAAAGAAGACTTAAATCCGATGTCCCTGTTCATGTCAATGCCCGAGGGCGGGACTGAAGCCATTCTGAAAAACCTGGTTTATCCCGAATCAGCGCGCAAGCTGGGCGTAGAGGGCAAGGTGACTGTCCGGGTCCAGTATTCGGAAAAGGGTTTCAAAGATGCGGCTATTGAAAAATCGGAGTTCGACGTCGGGGGTAAGGGCAAGGAATACGAATTAGCGGCAAAGGAATGCGGGGAGGCTGCCCTGAAAGCCGTCCGTTCGGTCGAGTGGACCAAAATCAAGGGCGCCTCATCCGCGGGTGGATACTTTATGATCCCGATGGAGTTCAAACTGGATAAAAATGGTGAAAAGGCTCCTGTCACCACAGGAAAAATCTACGGCAGCGTGAAGGACGGCAGCGGTAATCCGGTTGAAACAGCTGCGATTGCTATCGAAGGCACGGAGTTCAAAGCCTTTTCGGATGCATCCGGCAATTTTTATATCATCCAGGTGCCGCCTGGTGAATACAATCTTAAAGCCGCAAAACCAGGATACAACAGCGTCGCGCTACAGGCCGTGAAGGTAAGCGCCGGTAAGAGCGCAAATTTCGACATCCTGTTGAAAGAAACCGAAGCAGTGGATGCTGAAACGGCGCCTCCTCCGCCTCCAGCTCCTCCCCCGCCGCCTGCACCGGAGGGGAACAGCTTCGTCCCTTTTGACACAGCACCGGAACCGGTGGAGGGATACGCCGCGATACAGAAGAACGTGGTCTACCCGGAACTGGCGGTCAAGGCGGGTGTGGAAGGACGGGTGATCGTGCAGGCGAACATCGATGAGAACGGAAATGTGACAGGCACCAAAATCCAGCAGTCATTGGGAGCGAACGGCTGCGACGAATCCGCAGTGAACGCCATACGGTCCGTCCAATGGAAGCCCGCACAGAAGGACGGCAAACCGGTAGCTGTGTGGGTTTACATCCCCGTTGATTTTAAATTGGGCAAGAAATGATGCAAGCACATCGATGACGGCGTTTTATATCGGACCTCGGGGATCCCGGCCAGGGGATCGGGACTGGACTTGTATCGTGCTTCGAGCATCGTGAAATAAGGGTACCGGGATTCGGGGAAAGGGATCAGGGAAATCACAAATCGTCAATCTTCAATCATCAATCGCCGATTTTTTTATCCCCCTTCTTTCAAGGGGCACCGTTCCGGTTCCGTGTTTTGGACCGGAACGAGGGGGTCATGACATGAAAATGACCGGCTCCCCCGCCCGTTTCCCGGAAAAACGATCTCATCAAATACTCAGGTCGTCAAAATGAACACCGGCCTCTGACCCCCCGGATCAGCCGCGGCCGGTCATCCGTACCAAGGCCGCGTGCGCACGGCATTTTGTATACTGTCGATCGCGATGTTCACGTCCTCCACGATCTGAAAGTCAAACATGCCCACACAGATAAAATCAGCGCCGTTTTCGAAGGCCCATTTGAATCCATCCTTCGGCTCTATCGCGCCCGCGGCCAGAACCTTGAAGGCCATGACGGGAATCCTGGAAGCGCCCACGAATTCAACGGTCCGCTCGGGGAAAAGGCAGAACAGGTTGTCGTGAAACCGGTCGTGATCCGGGTACCTGTCACCGTCCACCTCAAAGGGACGGCGTTTTTCGCGGGGATGGGCTGACCAGTATCGGTCGTGGTGCATGGTCTTCATGTAGTAATCGGGTGCGATTCCGTATTTTTCGCATGCGATCATGGACTCGACTGAATGGGAGCCCAGGCCCGCAATCATCCCCTGGCTCCTGATTTTTTCCAGCATCTTGGGGATGACGTCGATTTTCCCGTCCCTCACGAGCCAGTCGCACCAGTTGCCCTGAACCTGGAGAATATCAGCGCCTTGATCCTCCGCTTGATTGATCTGCTCGATATAATCGTTCTTGTCCATATTCGGGGCCACCTGTGATATGACCGTGATTTTG
>JBFZEN010000095.1:0-6371 GCA_041306805.1 bacterium | reverse complement strand
GCCGAAATCGTTCCGCCGGACCAGACGCAGAAGGATGAGCTGACGAAAAGGCTTGAAGCCGAGCGCAAAAGGCAGGAAGAACTTCGGAAAGAGCGCGAAGCCCTGCTGAAACAACTTCAACAACCATCTGGAAATCAGTAAACCGGAGGATCGTCCCATGGCCACCCGGCGCATAGGCATCATCGGCGGCAGCGGTTTTTACGCCATCCCGGGGCTCAAGCTGCGGGAAAACGTCAAATTGTCGACCCCGTTCGGCGATCCTTCCGATGAACTGGGGATAGCGGAAGCGGGGGACAAGGAACTCGTTTTTCTTCCCCGTCACGGACGCGGTCACCGCGTGACGCCCTCGGAAATCAACTACCGCGCGAACATCCATGCCATGAAGCAGCTGGGCGTGGAATGGATCATTTCCATTACGGCCGTCGGTTCGTTCAAGCAGGAAATCAAGCCGCTCGATGTCGTTCTGGTCGACCAGTTCATCGACCTGGCCGTTCGAAGGGCCAATTCGTTTTTCGGAGACGGTCTGGCGGCGCATATCGCGTTCGCCGAACCCATATGCCAGAACCTGCGGCGGTCGCTTTTTGAGGCAGGCCAGGAACAGGGGGTCGGCGGGCGCATCCACTGGGGCGGCACCTACCTGAACATCGAAGGTCCGGCCTTCTCGACAAAGGCCGAATCGGTTTTGCATCAGGCCTGGGGATGCAGCGTGATCGGCATGACCAATGCGACGGAAGCCAAACTGGCCAGGGAAGCCGAAATCTGCTATGCCACGATGGCCATGGTGACCGACTATGATTCGTGGATCAGAGACGAGAAAACTTCGGTCCATGCGAGCCTCGTTCTTGACAATCTGAAGAAAAACGTGTCCACGGCCCAGAAAATCGTCATGAGCGCCGTCAAAAACATCGTTCTCGACGCGCCCTGCGCATGCCATTCGGCATTGAAGGACGCCATGCTGACTCAACCCGATTCGATACCGGCGGGCGCCAGGGCCAGGCTGGATCTGCTGATTCGTAAGTATGTCGGGTAGACCGAAGGAGCACCCGTTGCCGTTTCAGGAAGTGTACAGCATCCAGGATATTCCCAAGCTCGAAAAAACCGTTCTCGAATTCTGGGGTAAAAACGGGATATTCGAGAAATCGGTTTCTTCGCGGCCAGAAAACCGGCCGTTCGTTTTTTACGAAGGTCCTCCCACGGCCAACGGCAAGCCCGGCATTCATCACGTCATCTCGCGTTCGATCAAGGATTTCGTCTGCAGGTACAAAACCATGCAGGGCTATCGGGTCGACAGGATGGCGGGATGGGACACGCACGGTCTTCCAGTCGAGATCGAGATCGAGAAGGAACTCGGGATATCCCATAAGGACCAGATTGAAACGTACGGAGTCGGCCGGTTCAACCAGAAATGCCGCGAATCGGTTTTCCGCTACGTCAAGGAATGGAACGAGCTGACCCGGCGGATGGGATACTGGGTCGATCTCGAACATCCCTACATCACCTATACAAACGAGTATATCGAATCGGTCTGGTGGCTTCTTTCGGAAATGTGGAAAAAGGGATTCTTGTACCAGGGATTCAAGATACTCACATACTGCCCGCGTTGCGAAACGGCTCTGTCAAGCCACGAAACATCGCTTGGTTACCAGGATGTCACCGAAAGGGCTGTCACAATCAAGTTTCCCGTCGACGGCGAAAAAAACAAATACATACTGGCATGGACCACAACGCCCTGGACGCTGCCGGGCAACGTCGCCCTGGCCGCCGGTCCGGAAATCGATTATGTCGAGGTGGAGCAGGAAAAGGGGGGCGAAAAGGAGGTCCTGGTTCTCGCCGAGGCGAGGCTGTGCATGCTCAAGGGAGAGCACCGTGTTTTGCGTCACATCAAAGGACGCGACATGAACGGATGGAAATACCGGCCTTTGTTCGATTTTCTGGATCTGTCCGACGGAAACCATCCGGCCTATTATATCGCCATGGCCGATTTCGTCAACACGGAGGACGGAACGGGCATCGTCCATACGGCGGTGATGTACGGCGAGGACGATTACCGGCTCGGCGTGAAAATCGGCCTGCCCGCCAGGCATACGGTGGACGAAAAGGGATGCTTCAACGACCTGGTTCCGCCCTGGAAAGGCCTTCCCGTCAAATCACACGAAACCGAACAGCAGATCATCGACTACCTGCGCTCCAGAAACGAATTGTACAGGGAAGAAAAATACACGCATTCCTACCCGCACTGCTGGAGGTGCAAATCGCCGCTCCTGTACTATGCCAAGAAATCATGGTACATCAAAACGACGGCGGTCAAGGAAAGGCTGATTGAAAACAACAGGAGCATCCAGTGGTTTCCCCGCGAGGTGGGGGAGGGCCGCTTCGGGCAATGGCTTGAGAACAATATCGATTGGGCGATCTCGCGGGACCGTTACTGGGGCACGCCGTTGAATATCTGGATATGCGGTTCATGCAAAAAGGAACATGCCGTGGAAGGCATGGAGGCGCTCAGGCGTCTTTCGGGTGCCGAAAAAATCGAGGATCTCCACAAGCCGCACATCGACCAGATCACCTTTCCCTGTCCCCATTGCCGTGGAATCATGAGGCGCACACCCGAGGTCATCGACTGCTGGTTCGATTCGGGCGCCATGCCGTACGCCTCGTACCATCATCCGTTTTCGAAGGACGGCCGGTTTGAAACGCATTTTCCCGCCGACTTCATATCGGAAGGCATCGACCAGACCCGGGGATGGTTTTATTCTCTCTTGGCCATCTCCACGATCATTTCCGACGCGCCGGCCTATAAAAACTGCGTTTCCATCGAATTGATTCTGGACACGCAGGGCCAGAAAATGTCGAAATCGCTCGGCAATACCGTCGACCCTTTTAAAATCATCAACAAAGAAGGCGCCGATCCGCTGCGCTGGTACCTGTACACGGTCAGTCCGCCCTGGATTCCCACCCGATTCGACGAGGAGGGAATACGCGAGGTCAAACGCAAGTTTCTGGGAACCCTGCTCAACACCTACGGCTTTTTTGTTTTATACGCCAACATCGACGGCTTTGAATACAAGGGCAAGCCCATTCCGGTTGAAAAACGCCCCGAGATCGACCGATGGCTCGTCTCTTCGCTGAATGCGCTCATCGCGCGAACCCGCCTCCATCTCGGCCGTTACGACGTGACAAAAGCCACCCGCGGCATCCAGGATTTCGTTATGGACGATCTGTCCAACTGGTATGTCCGGCGGAACCGGAGGCGGTTCTGGAAATCGGAAATGGGCGACGATAAATTGTCGGCCTATCAGACCCTGTTCGAAACGCTTTTGGCCCTGTCCAAACTCATCGCGCCGTTCGTTCCGTTTTTAGCCGAAAATATGTATGGGAACCTCAATTCGACCGGAATCGAACCCCATGAAAGCGTTCATCTGTCGGCTTATCCGGAACCCGAAAATCCGTTGTACCGGTTCAGGGATGAATCGCTCGAAAAGAGAATGCGAACGGCCCGCGACGTCGTTTCATTGTGCCGGACGGCGCGGAACGACGCGCAGATCAGGGTGCGCCAGCCCCTTGAAAACGCGGTGGTCGCCATTCCGGATGCCGAATCGAGGAAAGCCGTGTCCAGCCTTGAAAAACTGATTTTGGAAGAGATCAATGTCAGAAAGCTGGAATGCATCGGAGACACGTCGCTGATCCTCGAAAAACACGCCAAACCGCTGTTCAAGAGGCTGGGTCCAAAATTCGGATCACAGGTCAACCAGGTCGGCGAGATCATCCGGAATTTCTCCGCGGAAGACGTCGGGAAGCTGGAAAATGGGGAGTCGGTACGCATCAGCCTGGACGGCGGCAAGCACGGGGACGTGACCCTTCAGGACGTCGAGGTGACGGCCGAAGCACGGCGGGGGTATGCCGTGCAATCGGGCGGAAACATGACCATCGCCCTGAAAACAGGCCTGACCGAAGATCTGGTAGCCGAAGGCCTTGCGCGCGAACTGGTCAACCGCATCCAGAACATGCGGAAAGATGCGGGCTTCAAGGTGACCGACCGCATCCGGGTTTTTTACACCGCTTCCGCGACCTTGAAGCGGGCGGTGCATCTCAAGGAACACCTGATCGGCGAGGAAGTGCTTGCCTCGGAGTTGGCGGAACCGTTCCGCGAAGCGGAATTCAATCAGGAATGGGACATTGAAAAGGAAAAAATCAATCTCGGCATAGAGCGGATCGGTTGAATTGCGCCGCAGAATGGTTTGAAGGAGAACGGGTATGGACGAGAAGGAAATCAAATTCTTCAAGCAGCTGCTGATCAGCAAAAGGGCGGAGCTGCTGGGACAAATGGCCTTGATCAAGGAATCCGAGATGCAGAATACGCCGAAGGAATCCGCCGGCGACCATTCCGCGTACTCGTTCCACATGGCGGACCAGGGCACGGACACCATGGAAAGGGAAAAAAGCTTTTTCTACGCCCAGCGGGACGGACGGCTTTTGTACCATATCGACATGGCGCTCGAGCGCGTCGAAAACGGCACCTACGGTCTTTGCCATTCCTGCAACAATCCCATCAGCCGGGAGAGGCTTGAAGCCGTTCCGCACGCCCGCCTGTGCATTGCGTGCAAGTCGCAGGAAGAGAAAAAACCCAAAGAAACCGAAGAAGACGAGGAGGAAATCATTTGAACCTGGCGTTGCTGTTTTCTTCCATCCTGGTTCTGGACCAGGCCACGAAATATCTCGTTCGCAACACCATGGCCATCGGGCAGACCGTTCCCGTGCTGGGGCAGTTTTTGAGGATCACCTATGTCGAAAACAGCGGCATCGCCTTCGGCTTGCGCATCACCCACGGCACCGCATTCACCGTACTGTCGGCGCTGGCCAGCCTGTTCATCATCGTCCTTCTGTTCACCCACAAGAACGAAAAAACCGCGTTCAAGGCGTCCCTGGTCGTCATTTTGGCGGGCGCGGTCGGCAACCTCATCGACCGTATCTGTTACCACCATGTGGCCGATTTCATCGATATCGGAATACGAAATTTGAGGTGGTACATCTTCAATGTCGCGGACTCCGCCGTCGTTGTCGGCATGATCATTCTCAGCTACCTCATCTTCGTTTCCGACCTGAAGACGGGCAAGAGGCCCGTCTCAGCCTGAAAAATTGCATCACCCATCGAATCCTTCCTGAAACCCGTACGGGGAACCGCACTTGAAACGGATTTGAGGAGTTTCCTTGCAGGAACGGCAGGCCTCATTCAACGTCTCCGCACGCAGGACCAGGGAAAGGATCGACCAGTTCCTGGCGCGTGAAATTCCGGACGCGTCGCGCAGTCAGATCCAGAAATGGATAAAAAACGGGCTGGTACTCGTCGACGGCGAAACCGTCAAGGCCAACCATGTCGTTCGCCCGGACGAGCATATCCATGTCCGCATACCGAAACCTCCCCCGCCGGATCTGGTGCCGGAGTCCATCCCCATCCATATCATCTATGAAGACGAACATCTCATGGTCGTGAACAAGCCGGCAGGCATGGTGGTGCACCCCGCCTACGGGCATTCGAGCGGCACTCTGGTCAACGCCCTGCTGGGCTATGGACGTGGCCTGTCGAGCGAGAACGCGCCAGACCGGCCCGGCATCGTCCACCGTCTCGACAAGGACACATCGGGATTGCTGGTGGTGGCCAAGAATGACGCCGTGCACAGGGGACTGGCGTCTCAGTTCAGCGATAAAAGCATCTGGCGCGAATACACGGCGCTGGTCTGGGGCGTCGTCCGCTCCCCGCGGGGGACCATTGACAAGGGACTCGCACGCAGCGCCCGCGACAGAAAAAAAATTTCCGTGAGTGAAACCGGGAAAAAGGCCGTGACCCATTTTACCGTGATGAAACGGTATTCCTTTACCACGCTGTTGAAATTGAGGCTTGAAACGGGAAGAACGCATCAGATCAGGGTGCATCTGGCCCATCTCGGTCATCCGGTTTTCGGGGATAAATCCTATGGGGGACGAATCGGGCCTCTTCAGGGCCTGAACACGAGCCAGTCGGGTCTTGCCGCCGAAATGCTGACCCTGCTCGACAGGCAGGCCCTGCACGCGAAAATCCTGGGTCTCATCCATCCGGTCACCGGGCAGTCCATGAAGTTCGATTCGGAACTGCCTGCAGACATGATGAGCGCGCTGGCCCTTCTTGAAGAACGGGAAGGCGGGACGGGTTGATTTTGACCGCGCTCCGTCACGATGAAATCAGATGTGTTTTCATCTTGCGCGGGGAGTGAGGTTCTCGACCGCGAGTAGAAAGGTTTCCGACAGGTCTTTTTTCAATCTGTTCCATTTCAGCCGCTCAGAGAAAACCCATTTCTGGTTTACTTCCAGCTCCAGCCCGATGTAAAACGGTTCCGGCA
>JBFZEN010000094.1:0-3506 GCA_041306805.1 bacterium | reverse complement strand
CATCGTGAACCGCACGGTGTCTGGGTGGTGATTTCCTGCCGCAAATTTTTTTTCAAACCGGCCGCCATTTTCCCCTGAACCATGATTTTCAGGACTTTAGTCGCGGTTTCCTCTTGCTTTTCTCATCTTGAAATTCTATATTTATAAAAGATAATTTGGGGGGTCACGATTCGATGAACATGCCTCAGGAACAAGCCGTAGAAATGCTCGAAGCGCGGATGAGGGACAATCCGAAATCGCTTGTCTTCGCCCGGCTCGCCGACATGTACCTGGACCAGGGCCGCATCGACGACGCGATTGCCTTGTGCAACGAATCCGTCAAGCACCATCCATATTACGTCACGGGCCATTTTGTGCTCGCCAAGGCCTTTATCGCCCAGAAAGACCTCGAAAAAGCCGAAGGTGCGCTCAAAAAAGTGCTGTCGCACGACCAGCAATACCCTGCCGCGCACAAGCTGCTCGGCGACATTTTGTGCAAAACCAACCGTGACAGCCTCGCCGGCGCGCATTACGAGGACGTACTCGTGATGGATCCGCTCGAGGAAAAGGTTCGCAAAGCACTCGAGCGCATACCGAAGGAAACGCCGGAATCTGTCTCACAGCCCGTATCCGTGCCCAAACCGAAAATCGAACCGGTCGTTCCGTCCCGGCCTTCAATCGAGGTTGAACCCACGGACGAAAGCTGGATGGATCAGATCAAGGAATTCCGTCCCGAGGAAACGGCGTCGCCCGCCGGAAAAACAGACCTGCGGCCTGATGCCGCCGCCGACGAAACGGAGATCAGGGACCCCTTCGCGGATCTGGTTCTCTTCGACGAAAATTATAAAGAAACCGCTCCCGAAGGCAGCCCCGCTCCGCCGCCCGAGACAACGCAGGATCTTTCGGAAGAAACCGCCGCCGGTCAAGGCGATGGATCGCCGGAAACGGAACCGCTCATCGGAGAGAGCCCCGAGAACCTGACCGTGGAAACGGAAGAGACCACCAGCCCCTATCTCACATCCGAAATGCTTCCAGAGAAATCTCCGGAAACAGGGGAACCCCTGGGCCAGGAGCGTCTGGACGCGGAACCGTTCAATGTGGCATTGACGGGATTCGCGGATACCGAGGAAGCCCTTAAAGAAGAGCATGCCTTTCATGCCCCCCCCGCCAACGAACCGGGCATTCTGGACACCATTGATTTATCTGCCGAGCCGACCCTGCTGGATGACTTTCCGGGGGCGCCGGAACAGCCTCCGGAACCGGCGGCCGGCATCTCCGATATTCAAGAAGAATCGCCGCCTCATCCGAAAAATAAAACGGCCGCGCCTCAACCGGCGCAACCAAAGGCGTCGCCTCCGCTGGAGGCGAAACCGCTTTCCGAAAAAAAGCTTCCGAAAATCGTCACTCCGACACTGGGCGAGATCTACGCCGTCCAGGGGCAATACGAAAAGGCCATTTTGGTGTACCAGGCCCTGCTTGAAAAAACACCCGGTGAAAAAAAGTTCCTCGACAAAATCGAAGAGATGAAGAAGAAGTTGCAGGAAAGCGCCGGCAAATGACAGAGAACGCCGGGGTGAAAGAGCGGACATGACAAAATCATTCAAGGGACGGGTCTGGAAATTCGGCGACCACATCGACACCGATGTGATTTATCCGGGAAAATACCTGCCCATACTGGACGAAGCCGAAATGGCGCTTCACGCCTTCGAGGGTTTCGATCCCGGTTTTCCGAAGAAGATACAGAAGGGGGACATCATCGTGGCGGGCGCCAATTTCGGATGCGGCTCGTCCCGCGAGCAGGCGGCCACCTGCCTGAAAGCCGCCGGTATTTCCTGTGTTGCGGCCAAATCGTTCTCACGGCTTTTCTTCAGGAACGCCATCAACCGGGGCCTGCCTCTGGTTCAGTCCAAAGAAGCGGCGGACCTGGCTGAAAACGGCGATCTCATGGCAGTCGATTTTTCGAAGGGAATATTGAACGTGCGCGGCCGTGAACTATTCTTCCCTCCCCTGCCCGAATTTCTCATGTCCATCCTTGAAAACGGCGGCCTGATCGAGAGCGTGAAGAAAAGACTGCAGCCGGCTGGCTGAATCGGGAAAAAGAAGTGGCCGGTTTCAAGTCGCGGGTTTCAGGAATAAAGAGTTGCAGGTTTAATGCGGGCATTGATTTTCCTTCGGTCCGTCCAGAGACCGATGAGGGCGGACCTTCAACCATTTCAACCTGGTCGTCAAATCATCCGGATCCCAAAACCAACAGGAGGGTGTCATGCCACGAAAAAGCATCAGCGTTCTGTTGAGGACATTTTGGATCGCGGTGTGCTTCACCGCGCAGATTTCGCCTGCATCGGCGGCCGATGGTTTTAAAATTTTCGACTCCGAATTCAGGCAGACGTCTCCCGCCGTGGCGTACAATTTCGCGACCGACGAATTCCTCGCGGTTTGCGGCGAAGCCCGTTCGGGCGTCACGGCCGTCATGGGCCGCTTTGTCAAGCCGGACGGTTCGCTGTCCGGGCCGCCTTTCACCATCTGCCTGAATCCGGGCACCTATCCCAGTCCCGCCGTGGCGGTGAACACCGACAACCAGTTCCTCGTTGTATGGCGGGATACGAGAACCGGGAACCATGACATCAACGGCGCCCGCCGGGACAGCAAGGGGAAGAAACTCACGGGCACCAACACCCTGCCTGACACCACCTTCGTCATCTGCGATCACGACAGCAGCCAGAGCCACCCCGCCGCGGCATTCAATTTTATGGATTACTGCTTTCTCGTGGTCTGGAACGATTCTCGGAACAGCCGCAAAGGCGAGAATACATCATACATGGTCAATTCGGATGTCTACGGTCAACGCCTGAATTGGGATGGCAACCTGCGCTCACCCATGAATCCTCCGGGCACCAAGGTCAACTTCCCGGTAGCGGCGAATCCGGATTACGACGAATACGCGCAGGACGTGGCCTATTTCGGCAAGGACATATCGTCTCCCAGTGAATGGCTCGTGGTGTACACCAAATACAGCATCACCGGACATTACTCGCCGGTCTGGGGCGTGCGCGTCAACGGATCGGACGGTTATCTTCTCGACACGTTCGGCAACAAGGTGGAACCCGGGTTGTTCGGGAAGGCCTCCGGCCCGCTCGGAGGACCGCCCTGGTTCCCGCATTTTCCGATCAGTTTCGTGCCGACCGATCCGATACTGATGCATTCCCTGTATCACGGCAGCCCCCACGTCGAAAGCAACGCAGCGTGGAAGTATGTTCCCATTCCCGTTCAACCCCGTAAAACCTATCCGATTCCCGAATATTTCGTGGTCTGGACGGATATGGCCGTCCACCCTTCCGACATCAAGGGGCAGCGCGTGGCGCTATTCCCGGATTCCACGGCCTATCGGATGAACCTCAAGCCCGCCCGCGGCACGGACGGCCAATTCACGGCCGTGCTGCTCGACAGCCTGGGCAAGCCGCCGTCGCCCCCCGCGGCGTGGCTCACCCGGCCGAACCACCTGATATGCAATGCGGCGAGCGCCCAGA
>JBFZEN010000093.1:0-6773 GCA_041306805.1 bacterium | reverse complement strand
ACTGGGGCTGAAGGTCCATTTCACCGAACTCGACATGGATGTTCTGCCGGCCGCCGGGGACGGTACCGGCGCCGACATCACGAAAAATTTCAAATTGCAGAAAAAACTGAACCCCTACGCAGGCGGCATTCCCGATTCGGTGCAACAGGCGCTGGCCCAAAGGTACGCCGGCCTGTTCAGACTGTTTCTCAAGCACCGGGGCACGGTGGGCCGCGTGACGCTGTGGGGCGTGAGCGACGGCGGCTCATGGCTCAACGACTGGCCCGTGAGGGGAAGAACAAATTATCCGCTTCTTTACGATCGTGACTTGAAACCGAAACCGGCATACTATTCAATCATAAAAGAAGCAAACCAAGCCGCAAGATTGGAAGATTAAGGAGTAAAGATTGAAAATGAAATATTGTGAGTGTCCGGTTCATGTCCTCCGATACAAACATGATTATTTTGACCGGACACTCATGGTGAAATATTAAAGATTAAAAATGAAAGATGAAAGATGAAAAATGAAGAAGAGATGGTCTGGATTCATTGATCGTTTCCGCGGGAATACGGGGATGAAAGTCCATTTGAGGCCGCGGAAGTTCTCGGCGCCGCACGTGCAGCGGCTTCAAAAACTGAACGGCATTCCCCTGGCCTCGTTCCGTTCGAGGGCCGGGGCGTGGATCATCGACGTCTTTCTCGTAATACTGCTGGCCTTCGCTGTTCTGGCGGCCAGGGCCACCTTCAACGCCGGCCCATTCGCGGGGGGGCACGAAGGCGACATGCGTCTGTCGCTGTTCCACGATCCCTGGGGAATCGCTTCTATCGTTCTTTATTTCGGGTTGCTTCCATTTTTCTGGCGGGGCAGGACGGTGGGCAAGCGCCTGTTCAGGCTGCGCATGGTTTCGCTCTCGCATGAGAAGCTATCGCTCTGGCAATGCGTGGAAAGGGCGCTGGGGTACGCTTTCTCGTCTCTCGAAGGAGGATTTGGATTTTTGCAGTATTTCCTGCATCCCAACAGGCAGACCTTGCACGACAGGATTGCGGAGACCATAATCGTCAAAGAGGAAAATCAAAAGTCAAAATTCAAAAAGCAAAAATAAAAGAAGGTTCCGGGTTCTGAGTTCTGAGTTCAGTGTCCCGTACGCCTAATTCCGAACCCGGATTGTTGCTCTTCGGTGGTTTCGGTGATTTTCGGTGTTTCATTCTTCGTTCTTCGATTAACGATTTCAGATTGCAAATCTCAGAACCCAGAACTTTCTTTTCACCCTCCCTCCGCGAATTTCCCGAAGTACTCCAGGCATACCCTCCGCCACAGCCTGGCGTTTTCCTCCTGCGCTTCCAGTTTCCTGCCGACCGCGTTCCACCGGCGCGCGTCGATTTTATCCTCCAGGCTTGACCAGTCGCGGCGCATCTGAACGACTTCTTCCACGCCCGAATCGTACCTGAATTTCAATTCGTCCCGCAGCAGGCGTCCCGACTGCAGCCGGCTGTTCCACGGCATGCGGTGAAACCAGAGAAGGAATTTCTCGGGGCATGTCTCCAACCCGTTGAATTGCTCCGACAGCGGCCGAGAGTATTGACTGACGGCATCGCTTCCGGACCGGCTTCTGTCGAAACCGATTCCGGTCGAATCGGCCCTGTGGTAGTACACCGAGTTCCAGTCGGCGCGGTCGGCCCCGTCGAATGCGGGATCGGGACCGTAATGGTGCCCTTCCCGCATGATGTGGTGCAGGCCCAGGGGGGTCATCGCGTTCACGCAGGTTTCCCACGAGCCAAGCATCATGCGTTTGATCGTCCGCAGGGTATTCCCCTCGTTTGTCCATGTCATCCGTATCCACTCGTCCGCAATGGCGGCGGCGGAGAGTTCATGGTCCCACGCCAGGCGCCCGAAGGCGTACCAGTTGGCCTGCGCGAAAAGGTGCCCGCACCAGGTGCTGTCTGAACCGGTGTTGGCGACACCGGCGATGCCCGAAAGGGCGTGCGCGTCCGCCGAGCCGTCCGCGACGGCCGAGACGGGAAATCCGGCGCCGCGTGCGTAGGTGTCTGAGTCGAAAAATTCCTTCCACTGGGGGGCGAGAAACACCAGCCATGTGGACTGGCCGAGGTATTCCTGCGTGATCTGCAATTCGGGCATCAGCGGCGTGAGGGGCATGGCGCCGAACAGGGGGTGAAAAGGCTCGCGCGGCTGAAAGTCGATCGGCCCGTTCTTCACCTGAACGAACGCGTTCGGGGAGAAGCGGCCGTCCAGCGGGGTGAATTCCTTGTACGCGCATTTGGCCCTGTCCGCGTCGATGCGCGTGTCGTAGACGAAAGCCCGCCACATGACGACGCCGCCGTGCGGAGCCAGGGCGTTCGCCAGCATGTTCGCCCCGTCGGCATGGGTGGCGCCGTATTCCTGCGGACCGGGCTGGCCCTCGGAATTCGCCTTGACAAGGAATCCGCCGAAATCGGGAATGAGCCCGTAAATTTCGTCCGTTTTTCTTTTCCACCATTCCGCCACATCGCGATCGCGGGGATCGGCCGTTTCAAGACCTCCCAGCTCGATTGGGGCCGAGAACCGGGCCGACAAATAAATCCTGAGGCCGTACGGCCTGATCAAGGCCGCCAGGGCCGCGGTTTTTTCGAGGCAGGGGCGCGTCAGGCTCTCCGCCTTGGCGTTGACGTTGTTGACCACGGTCCCGTTGATTCCGATGGATGCGCAGGCGCGCGCGTAATCCTTGTACCGGTTGTCCGTTTTCCCGGGCAATGCGTCCCAATTCCACAGCGAGCGGCCGGCATAGCCGCGCTCAATGGTGCCGTCCAGATTGTCCCAATGGTCGAGCAGGCGCAGGCGGACGCGCGGGCCGCTGCACAGGTCCAGTCCGTCCAGGCTTTGATGAGTCTGAAGCAGCCGGAGAAAATGAAAAACGCCGTACAGAACGGCGCTATCCGTGTTTCCGGTTATGACGATGCACCGGCGGCCCGAAACCCGGTGTTCCCTGATGATATATCCCTCTTCATTCAACCGGCGCGCGTCCGCTTTGGAAATGCGGAAACGCGTCATTTTTAAAGCCTTGGACGTTCCCGCCAGGACGGTATTGCCTCGCATTGGTTTTGACGAGACCGGAACCGGCTTGTCCAACAGGGCGGGCAGCGCCATTCGGAATTCGCTGCGGATGATTTCGGACGTGGCGCCTTTTCCCGGGATCACGGCCCCGGAAACGGCGCGGCGGTATTCCTCCAGGCGGGCCGGATCGTCCGTTCTTCGATAACGCAGCCATAATTCATATCCGTTCTCGGCGCATAATACAGGGCCGGTAAGAAAGACCATGATAATACAGACGGCTATATTTCTGAACATTTATTCACCCCTGAGTAGACTATTTTCATGAAAATACAAAGAAAAATTGAAAATCTCCACATATTTTAAAACATATAAAACTGCTTTGAACCGATTTGAAATTTCCGTGGAAAATGAGAAAAAGAACTTGCTTATGAAAAATGGTGCTATTATATTCACAGTTGAATCCCAAGTTCAATACAATCTTAAAGAACACATTCTCGGCCGAGCAAGACGTTCCACGTGAGCGGATGGGCGGAAACCATCCGCGACATAAATCGGATTTCAAGCCATCGAGCCAATGATGTTCCATTTTTTCCGAATATTCTTTCCACGGTGTTTTACCCGTTCTTCAGACAAAATTCATTATTGGACATTTTAAGAGAACCTTATTCTGGAGGAGGCTATGAAGAAAAAAGGAATGCGAATCATTGCGTGTGCCCTACCGTTGCTTCTTTTGCTGGCAACCGCGCTTTGGTCCGGCACCACAGGCAAGATAGCGGGCACGGTCATCGACAAGAAGACCGGCGAACCGCTGCCCGGCGCCCTGGTCATGATCAAGGGAACGACGCTGGGCACCGCCGCCGACGTGAGCGGCAATTACACGATTCTGGAGGTCCCGCCCGGATCGCACACGGTGAACATATCGATGATCGGATACGCGAAGACGGCGATCAGCGACGTCCGCGTGCTCATCGACCAGACCGCCCGTGTGAACATCAACCTCGATCCCGAGGCCATTCAGGGCGAAACCGTAACCATCGTGGCCAAAAGGGAAATCGTTAAACCGGACGTCGCGACCAGCGTGGTTTCGGTCACGATGCAGGAAATCCAGGAGCTCCCCGTCTCGAGCGTTCAGAACATCATCGGGCTCCAGGCAGGCATTCAGGGCAACTTCATGATACGCGGCAGCAATCAGGAGGAAGCCCTTCTCATGATGGACGGCATGGCGCTCCGGGATCCCCGCAACAACCAGGTCGTCTCGAGCCCGCCGCTTTCCTCCATCAAGGAGATCTCGGTCGAACGCGGCGGCTTCAACGCGGAATACGGGCAGGTGCGTTCGGGCATCATCAATGTGGTGACCCAGGAGGGCCAGAAATCCGGTTACCTCGGGGCCCTCGAGTTCAAGTACGGCCCGCCCGCGGCCAAATATTTCGACGTTTCCCCATTCGACGCCAATGCCTATTACCTCAGGTCATACCTGGACAACGATGTCTGCTGGACGGGAACGGAGAGCGGTGCATGGGACGAATACATGCAGAGGGAATACCCCAAGTTCGCGGGATGGAATGAAATGTCCCGTATTTTATTGTCCGACACCGACCCGGCCAACGATCTTTCGCCGAAGGCCGCCCAGCGCCTGTTCATGTGGGAGTACCGCAGGCAGGAGCCGAACGACCAGCCCGATTACAACGCCGACGCGGGTTTCGGCGGCCCCATTCCCTTCATCGGAAAGAAACTGGGCAACATGAGGTTTTACGCGGCTTACCGGATGAACCGCGACATGCTCGTGGTTCCCCTGACCCGCGACGATTACCAGGACTACGACTGGACGGTGAAAGTCAATTCGGACATCACGAATACCATGAAACTCACGGTTTCGGGCCTTTTGGGCAAGCAGTTCACCATCGCCCGCAACTGGTGGTACACGTATTTGAGAACGCCGGCCGACGTCGGCGGCGACCTCGACAGGCCCGGCAACCTCTTCGGAGACGCCAATTACAGCCTGGTCGACATCGGCCACAAGAGCGTCGGGCTTAAGCTGACCCATACCCTGAATTCCAAGACCTACTACGAAGTTTCCCTCGACCATTTCATGCGCGATTACTGGGGGCGCCCGCCGCGCGCGAGGGATATGACAAAGCAGTATGAAATCATGCCCGGGTACTTCGTCGACGAGGCCCCGTTCGGATACAATCCCGCGAACATCGCGGGCATCACAGGCATGCTGTTCGGGGGCCACACCTGCAAGCGGCGCGACGCCACCGAGGTGTCCTCGACCACGCTGAAGGCGGATTTCACGCGCCAGATGAACTTTTCAAACCTCGTCAAGACCGGCGTCGAATTCATCTACAACGACCTGAATTTCGATTTCGGCACCATCGCCTCGCTGTCCGACGGCATGACGTACGACGAGCACATTCTGCAGCGCAAGTTCCCGATCAGCGCGGCGGCCTACGTGCAGGACAAGCTTGAAACCAAGGGATTCATCATGAACCTCGGCCTGAGGCTCGATTACATGAACTCGAGATCAAACTGGTGGGACGTGGATCCCTACAATAAATACTTCTTCGGCACCCAGTACAACGCCGAACGGACATTCGACGTGGCGGCGGCCAAGCCCCAGTGGCAGCTGAGCCCGCGTCTGGGCATCTCCCATCCGGTTACCGAAAATTCCAAGCTGTTCTTCAACTACGGCCATTACAAACAGCAGCCCATGTACGAGGGGTTGTTCCGCATCGGCCGGTCGAGCAGCAGGTCGATGATCACGTTCGGCGACCCGAACCTGACTCTGGCCAAGACCGTCGCCTACGAACTCGGCTACGACCACTCCCTGTTCAACAATTATCTGGTCCAGCTGTCCGCATTTTACAAGGACATCACCAACCAGCAGGACAGCACGTCGTACACATCCATGAGCGGCATTTCGTACGACCAGACCACGAGCAACAGCTACGCGGACCTGCGCGGCTTCGAGCTGACGCTGAGGAAGAACCGCGGACGCTGGTGGACGTTCTTCGCCAACTACACCTACCAGGTCACCTCGACCGGCCATTTCGGTCAGAAGGAACACTTTGAGGATCCGTCGGAGCAGCAGGTATACGACGAGGCCACGGTGCACCTGTACCAGTCGAGGCCGGTTCCCACGCCTTACGCGCGCGTCAACCTGACGCTGTACACGCCCGAACAGTTCGGCCCGAACGTCGCGGGCATCTATCCGCTGGGTGGCTACCTGCTGAACATGCTGTTCGACTGGCAGGCGGGCCCGTGGGAAACGTGGAATCCGCTCAACGCCGCCAGCACCCAGAACAACGTCCAGCAGACCGACTTCATCAATTCCACCCTGCGCCTGAGCAAGACGATCAACATCAGCAAGGTGAAGGTTTCGGCCTTCGTGGACGTCAGCAACCTGTTCAACCACAGAAGGATGAATACGAGCGCCTGGGGCGAGTCGGGCGGGGACCGCAACGACTACTACAACAGCCTCCACCTGTCGAAAAGCAATGCCTACCAGAACATTCCCGGAGAAGACCGGATCGGCGATTACCGGAAACCGGGCGTGGCGTTCCAGCCCATCGAGCAGAGGGGCATCATCGATTTCCAGAAAGATACGGGCAAAACCGGCGTCATTTATTACGAAAACACGTCCCAACGGTACATGGAATACGCCGCCGCGGGATGGGTGGACGTGGACCAGGCCCGCCTGGACCAGGTTCTCGAGGACAAGGCCTACATCGACATGCCGGCCCGG
>JBFZEN010000092.1:0-7311 GCA_041306805.1 bacterium | reverse complement strand
GACCAGGCCTACCCAAAACGTGCCCACGATCGCCGGCCAGATACCCCCGGCCGTCATGCCTTTGAGGGGTCTGGATGTGATGAACGTCCAGCTGATGACGGGTCCGCCCTTTGAAATAATATCATAGAAAATCCCAAGAATCGCCAGGGCGATGAGTACAGTCACCGAACGGAGCAGGGCGAAACCCGTTTTTTCCTCTATGGCCCGCCAGCGCCGGTTCATGCCCCCCCCTTCTGGTATTTATGGTACACCAGGTCCGACACAAGATTGACGGCGAATGTCATGATAAACAGAACGATGCCGATGACGAACAGCGACCGGTAATGCACGCCGCCCTGCACGGTCTCACCCAGCTCGATGGCGATGGTGGCGGTCATGGTGCGGACGGGATCCGTGAAGGCGGTTGGGAACGCGGACGCATTGCCGCAAGCCATGAGCACGGTCATGGTTTCCCCTATGGCCCGGCCCATTCCCAGCATAACGGAAGCGATGATGCCCGACGACGCGGCCGGGATGGTGACCCGGATCAACGTCTGCCACCGCGTGGCGCCCAGCGCGAGCGAGGCGCTTTTGAACTCCTGGGGCACCGACACGATGGCGTCCTCGGAAATGCTGACGATGGTGGGAAGCGACATGAGCGACAACAGCACGGAACCGTTGATGGCGTTCAGCCCGTTGGGCGTGCCGAACAGCTTTGCAATTATGGGACCGACCGTCACGATTCCGATAAAGCCGACCACCACCGACGGAATGCCGGCCAGGATTTCGATGAATGGCTTGACGATTTCCCTCGTCCGGGGCGAGGCCACGTCGGCGATGTAGGCTGCGCAGGCCACGCCCAAGGGCACGGCCACTAAAAGGGCGCCGAATGTCACCATCAGCGTGCTGACGATCATGGCCACCAAGCCGTAGGTTTCCTTGACCGGCGACGTGGGATTCCATTCGCTTGAAAAAATGAAGGATTTGATACCGACGGTTTGAATGGCCGGGAATGCTTCTTTAAAAAGGATTAAAAATATCCCAAGGAGGATGACGATGGCGAAAAGCCCGTTCACGAAGAAAAACGATTCGATCAGCTTCTCCTTGAGCCGTCGCCAAAATGCTTTATGCCTGAGCGCTGAATGCGTTTGATTTTTCAATGAAGCAACCCGTTGGCCTTTCTGCACAAAATGGGCTCGTGCTGATCATTTGCGTCCGGCCATACCCTATGGTCGGCTATCAATACCTCCGTCCGCGCGGGGGTTCAGGCCCGGCGGACGGAGATGGAACTCCCTTTGGAAGGGTATCTCAAGAAATGGCCGGAGGATGTTTAAAAACCAGCCTTTCGGTTCTGCGCCTGATACTTGGCGGAGATGGAATAGAAACCCATTTCCTCGACGACCTTCTGGCCTTCCGCGCTCAGTTCGAACGCGATAAATTCCTTGACCGAAGCTTTCGGCTTCCCGTTGACGTACTGGAACAAAGGCCGTGAAATGGGGTACAGGCCCGATTTCACGTTTTCAGCGGACAGCGGCGACACCGGCTTCGATTTGGCGTCCTTGGCCACGTCGAGTACGCGCAGTCCGTTCGTGACGTTTCCCTTGTCGTCGTAAACGTATCCTACACCCACGTAACCTATGCCGCCCTTTTCGGCCTTGATGCCTTCGATGATCTGGGCGTTGCCGTTCATCTGTTTCATCTTGGGCGAGTAATTTTTGTTCCTCAAAAGATGCTCCTGAAAGAACACGTAGGTGCCGGAATTGGGCTGCCGGCCGTAAAGTGAAATCGGTATATTGGGACCGCCCATATCCTTCCAATTGGACACCTCGCCGCGGTAAATGGCCCCGATCTGGTCGTTGGTCAGCGATTTCAGGCCCACGGCCTCGCTCGTGACGACGCACAGGCCGTCGATGCCGAGTATGATTTCAACGGGAATGATGCCGTTCTCCTTGGCCGCCGCGATTTCCTTGGCGTTCATCGGGCGCGATGAGTTCGCAACCGCAATCTGGCCGTTGATCAGGCCCGCGATGCCCACACCCGAACCGCCGCCGGTTACGGCCACGGATGCCTTGGGATTCTTTTCCATGTACGCCTCGGCCAGCCTCTGGGCGAGGTTGACGATGGTATCGGAACCCTTGACGAGAATCATACCCTGCGCAAAAACGCCTGCTGCGAAGAGCATGGACATCATCAGGGCTATGAATGCTTTCATTTTCATCGATCTTCTCCTTGGTTTGTTTTACGGTGACCTATGGTATGATGATTTTGCCCGAGTCGAATTTGCAGTACAGCGTGACGCGGGCCGTCACGTCCTGATCGATTCCGGATTTTTCGTACTGCTTGACGATGACGTTGGGCATGATGTGCACGTTGCCAGCGGGAATCCAGTCGATCCCGGCGAATATCATGCTGAAGCCGTCGTCCTTGCCGCCGGTCAATGCGCCCGTTTTGCTGTCGAATTTGGTGTAGACGGTTTCGCTGGCGTTGGCTTCGAACCAGTCGTACCGTCCGAATATTTTTACTTTTTTAATCGGGGTGATCAGGGATCCGAAAACCGAATATCCGGATCTGACGACGTCGGCCGCGGCCGAAGAACCGATCTTGAAAGCGCTTCCGTCCTTCACCACGTTCACGTCCTTGAGACCCGAGCCGGTATTGGTGCGCTGGAACATTTCGGCGCCCAGCGTGAACCGCGGCTTGCTGTATCCTATAAATGCTTTTGTCGTCATGTAACTGGTGCATCCGTTGTAATCCTTTCCCGCGCTCATGACCGTCGTGGTCTGGGGTTCGGTCGGATTCTGTTTCTCGTAATCGGCATAGCCTTCGATAATCAGGCCGTCGACCGGCGTCACCCACAGGGCGTACCCGATTTTCTTGAACCGGTCCCCTTCGGCCGCGCCGTAGCCCGTACCGTTCATGACGGTCAGCCAGTGGTGGAGGTATTTCACGTTTAAATCTCCCTTCAGCGCTATGCCCATGTCGGCCGATGAGGAGATCTTGTTCAGGTCCATGATGGTCTTTTCGATGGACCGGTAACCCCAGTATTCCTCGGAATTTTTGAACGCGTTGGTTTCGGCGATGCCGAGATAAATGAGATGGTTCGGTATCACGTTCGCCCATTCGATGTAGGCATGCTTGACGAAGGGATTGATTTTGGTGGTGTTGCCGTACGCGTTGCTCTCCGATTCGAGCCTGAAACGCATCTTGATGTCGGCGGTGATGTTGTTTTCATACGTAAAGTAGATCCGTCGGAACTGGAAGCCGTTCTGGAATTTCTGAGCGGCCACGCTGTTCTGCATGTTGTAATAGTAGTCGGCGAAAACCAAACCATCGATCTTGCTGGTGGTTTGCGCCTGAAGGCCAGCAATTCCCCAAACAACGCATGCCAGCACGGTTGTCTTGGATCCTTTCCATTTCATTGCTTGACTCCTTTTTTTACTTGT
The DNA here is from genome assembly GCA_041306805.1 of bacterium. GTDB lineage: Bacteria > Zhuqueibacterota > QNDG01 > QNDG01 > DTFT01 > JBFZEN01. The sequence continues at coordinate 3,889 of JBFZEN010000092.1, read as the reverse complement.
TGATTCTTTGGTTTGTTTCCTGATAGGAGAATCCACATTCCCAGTCCCCGGTTCTTCCTGGCGTTTTTTATTTCGCCGTCTAGATACCGGGCCAGGGCTGAAAACCAGCCTCTAATCCTGGTCATCGTTTTCGTTTTTTTCCCCATTTGAACGGGTTCTCCATTTTACTTGACGGCAATTTAGCATCCTTCCATTAGCCCTCCATGAGTGAATTGTTAGAATTTGGTTAGAATTATATGTCCTTCAATTATAAAAGCTTGAGACCTACACTGGCACTTAGAATTCCAAGAACAGCGCCAGCCAGAACATCGCCCGGATAATGAACACCGTTGTATACGCGCGACAACCCGATCGCACTCGAAAGGAGGATGCAGGGGATCAGCGCTGCGGGATAAAAATGTCCCAGGATCAGGGACATCAGAACCGCCGATGCCGTATGTCCCGAGGGAAAACTGAAATCATCGGGCGGCTTGACCAGGTTTCGGATACCCGGAATCGTCCTGAAAGGCCTGGGGCGCTTGATCATCCGCTTGATGATCCATTGGAGGACCAGTTCGATAGCAAATGCGGCCGCAGAGACCGGCAGCATTTTCATTCCCGTGCCTGGATCGATAACCAGAACGGCGATACAGACGACCGGATAGACCACGCCGTCCCCAATTTTTGAAAGCCAGAACATGGCCCGGTCGAGCAGGCGCTTCCCGTTCCAATTGAAAATGAAAAGACACAACCACTGGTCCCACCGGTTGAGTGCTGCAGTCCATGTTTGAATCATTGGGTTCCCTTTCCCCTTTTCATTAAAGTTTTGATTTCCATCGTTCGCAAGATAGTTTCGGAATGTGAGAACAGTGTGTCGGCCTTGTTAGAAAACCGTTAGCCGGAAAAGCGGGCGGGACGGGGGAGAAATATTTCTTGAATTTATCGGCCTGTTTTAATATCTTGCATCGAGTCTTGGATAATACCACAAACGGATCCGATCCATGTCTAAAAAACGCATTCTGGTCGTCGACGACGAAAAAGACATTCTGGAACTGGTGGATTACAACCTGAAGAAAGAGGGGTATTCCGTCGACTGTGTTGCTACAGGAGAACTGGCGCTCGAGACGATTGAGAGGGAAAAACCGGACCTCGTCTTACTCGACCTGATGCTGCCCGGCCTCGACGGTTATGAAGTCGCCCGCAGGATCAGGCGAAATCCCGAAACCGCGGGCATCCCCGTCATCATGCTCACGGCCAAGGGGGAAGAGAGCGACGTGGTGGCCGGCCTTGAGCTGGGCGCCGAAGACTACGTCACCAAGCCGTTCAGCCCGAAGGTGCTCGCGGCCCGTATCCGCAATGTGCTCAGGCGGAACACGTCCTTAAAAACCGAGACGGCGGACCTCGTCCAGACCGACCGCATCCGGATCGATCCTTCCCGCATCGAAGCAACGGTGGATGGAAAACCCGTGGAACTGACCGCCACGGAATTCCACCTGCTCCACTTCATGGCGAAAAAGCCGGGACGCGTGTTCACCCGTTCCCAGCTCATCGACGCGGTGAAGGGCTCCGATTACCCGGTTACCGACCGCTCGGTGGACGTGCAGATCGTGGGACTGCGCAGGAAATTGAAAACAGCGGGCGACCGCATCGAAACCGTACGCGGAATCGGATACCGATTTAAAGGATAGATTATGCCGAAAACCAAAAGCCTCTTCTGGTATCTCTTTACGCCGTTTTTCCTGATCGGTCTGTTTTTTTTACTGGCCTCGAGCTGGTACAGCTACCGCATTCTCAAGCGCGTCTATTACGAAAAGACCGAAGCGGCCATCGCCGCCCACGCGCGCCTCGTCTCACAGATGATCATGGAGCCGCTTTCCCGGAACCGTCTGGACGAGGTCCGGACCGCAAGCATGCGCGTCGCAGGAACGCTTCAAAACAGGATCACGGTGATCGACACCGCCGGAGCCGTTCTGGTGGACACGGAAACGCGGCCGGCCATCATGGAAAACCACGCGTACCGCCCCGAATTCCGCAAGGCGCTTTCAGGAAACACCGGCATGTCGGTCAGGCGCAGCGGCACCCTGAACGTCGATATGATGTATGTCGCGGTGCCGGTCGAAACCGGCGGGAAGACGATCGCCGCGGTGCGCGTCTCCACGCCCGTGCCCCTGATCGTGAAGGACCTTCTGGCCGACTATTACCGGCTTGACCTGCTGGCCGGCCTGCTCGCGCTCGCGGTGCTGGCCGTCGCCTTTCTCTTGTCGCGCAAGATCAGCCAGTCCGTGCTGATTCTGCAGCGCGGCGTGGAGGGGTACAGCCACGGCCTTCTCGGGAAAAAACTCCGCGTGCCCCATATCCGCGAACTGGACCGCCTGGCCGGGGATCTCAACGTCATGGCCGACCGCATCCAGAGCCTGCTGCTCGCCACCGAAGGGCAGAAGCGGGAGCTCGAGGGGGTATTCTCGAACATGACCGAAGGCGTGCTGGTCGTGGACGACGGGGAAACCATCATGCAGATCAACCGGGCTGCGGCCGCGATGTTCGGCCTGTCCTTCGATCAATGCCCCGGCAAAAGCATCCAGGAAACGTTCCGGAACAGCGACCTGATCAAATTCGTCAGAAAAATATTGTCGGGCGTCAGTCCCACCGAGGCGCAGATCCGCCTCTCGGGGCGGGACGAGCGGGTCCTGCAGGCGCATGGATCCTCTTTCAGCCTGCCATCTCCCGAAAAAGCGGGGGCGCTGATCGTTCTCACCGACGTTACGCGTCTCGCCCGCCTTGAAACCGTGCGTAAGGATTTCGTGGCCAACGTGTCGCACGAGCTGAAAACGCCCGTGACCTCGATCAAGGGTTTTGTTGAAACCCTGCTTGAAGGCGGACTGGCGGACAAGGAAAACGCGCCGCGTTTTCTCGGCATCGTCGCCGCGCATGTCGACCGGCTCGACGCCATCATCGACGATTTGCTGGACCTGTCGCGCCTCGAACAGAACACCCAGGCCGTGCCCCTCGAAAAGGCCGAGATACGGCCCGTCGTCGAACGCGCCGCGGAATGCTGCGCCCCCCAGGCCTTGGCGAAGCAGATCCGCATCGGTGTGGAGTGCCCCCCGTCCCTGAAGGCCGCCATCCACGCGCCCCTGCTGGAACAGGCCGTGAAGAACCTGGTCGATAACGCGGTCAAATACAGCGATGAAAAAACGAAGGTGGACGTCGTTTGCACGAAATCGGGCGGCAAGATACGCATCGAGGTCGCCGACCAGGGGCCCGGCATCCCTAAAAAGCACCTGCCGCGTATTTTCGAGAGGTTTTACCGCGTCGACCCGGCCAGGAGCCGCGAACTCGGCGGCACGGGCCTGGGGCTCTCCATCGTCAAGCACATCGCCCAGGTTCACAACGGCCGGGTTGAGGCGCAGAGCACGTTGGGGAAGGGAAGCACGTTCACCATCGTCCTGCCTGAGTGAATAAAAGTGCCAGGCACCTTGTAAGTGCCAGGCACCTTAAAGGTGCCTGGCACTTACAATTATTGATTGCTGTTTATATGTCCAAACGAAAAACAGTCTTTCTTTCTGGTTATTATTACCATGTTTTCAATCGAGGAACAAACCGTACTGCGATCTTTCGGAATCCTGACAACTACGATTATCTAACGCGCCTGATTAAAAAGAATGTAACTGAATTTAATATTTCTGTTATTGCATATTGCTTAATACCAAACCATTATCATTTTATTATGCGTCAAAACTCCGATTGTCCGATCTCAGAATGCATCCAATCTATTTTCAACGCTTATACCAAAGCATTCAATAAAATGTTCAACCGGACAGGAACGCTTTTTGAGAGCCGTTTTAAATCCATTCAGATTAATTCAAAATAACAACTGATTCGGCTTTGCCGTTACATACAACGCAAAACG
>JBFZEN010000091.1:0-6993 GCA_041306805.1 bacterium | reverse complement strand
CTTGTAGGCCCTCCGGGGACCACGAATAGCAGATTGTCAGAAACAAGCGAAACCGATTGTCGATAAAACATTTGTTCTTTGATTTTGAAAAAGGCGCTTGCTATTTTATATAGCAGAAAAGCGGCAATTCTCACACTCATAAAAGATTGCCGCAAATAAAAAAGAAAACTCGAAGGGGAATTTTAATTTATTATTTTTACCAAACCAAAATTTCGATGCACGAGGCACGAAGCCCGTTCACGAAAACAGGATATCAATCACATGCTGCAAATACGGATGAAACTTCTGCGGCAGTCCCTTAAAACACGACGGCTTCGTGTAATCCAGAACCAGCTTTTCCTCGAGCGAAGCGCGGACATTTTCCAGATACTCCCGCATCTTGGTTTCCACCCTGGCGGCCGATTCGGATCCGCCGCTGCCTGCCAGCGCCGCGGCCGCATTGGACACATCACCTTCGTGCTGCGCCACGTACTGAAAGCACAAACCCCTGTAATATTCCGTCACGGTGCCGCGGTCCCTGTTGCCCAGGGCTTTGGCCGTCTGCCCGATGGCCGCATGCGTGAAACGGAAAGCCCTCAGCGTTTCCAGTATCTGCGTTTCCATCGGATGGTAAAGGACGGGCTCGGCGTCCGCTGCCGCTTTCCGGATTTCCTCCGGCAAATCTTTGATCTGGACCAGCTTGCGCCCCTCGCTCCCCGCCAGCAGCACCGCCCTGCGGACGGCGTTTTCAAGCTCACGGACGTTTCCGGGCCAGCGGTAAGACTTCAGCTTCTCCATCACGGCGTCTGAGATCCGGATGGCCCGCCCCCGGCCGTATTTCCGCATGAAAAACTGGGCCAAAACCGGAACGTCCCCGGGCCTGTTGCGCAGCGGGGGCAGATTGATGGGAAAACCCTTCAGCCTGAAATACAGGTCCTCCCTGAACCGTTTTTCCCTGACCGCGCATTCCAGATCGATGTTGTGGGCCGCGATGATCCTCACGTCCGCGTGCAGCGTGCGCTCGCCGCCGACGCGTTCGAATGCGCCTTCCTGAAGCACGCGCAGCAATTTGGCCTGGAACGCCGGTGTGGTTTCGGTGATTTCATCCAGAAACAGGGTTCCGCCCTGGGCCATTTCGAAGCGGCCCTTGCGCATGTTCATGGCTCCGGTAAAGGCGCCCTTTTCATGTCCATACAGTTCGCTTTCAAGAAGAGATTCCGACAATGCGCCGCAATTCAGCGCGATGAACGGCTTTTTTGAGCGGGGACCGGCCTCATGAATGGCCCGGGCCACCAGCTCCTTGCCCGTCCCTGTTTCTCCCTGGATCAGCACGGGGATGTCGTCGTGAGCGGCCTTTTCGACCATCTGCATGACGGCGGCCATGGGGCTTTTCGGCCCGCAGATGATTTCCGGAAACAGGACATGCCCCGCCGCCGGTTCAGGTTCGAACGAGGCCTTCAAGTCCCTTACCTGTTTTTCCAGCTCCAGAACGGCCGATTCCTTTTCACCGGCCAGTTTTTGTTGGGATTCGGAAAGAAGGTTTTTTTCGGACATTTCCATGCCCAGGCGGATTTCGACGGCCCTGAGTCTTTGTTCCGCTTCGGCGAGCGCTCTCTCCTTGACTTCGATCTGGGCCTGAAATGCCTGGGACATCCGGGCATTCATGCGGTTTTTATGCCCGGTTTTCCGCACGCGCAATAAAAGGCACATCCCCAGAAAAAGAAGGATGGAAATGCAGACCGGCATCACCAGGCGCAACACAACAAGCAGGCCCAGCGACAGGGCAGGAACGGCAGCCGCGCCTCCGGCCGTCCACGCCATCCACGGCCGCAAAGGACGTACGAAGGAGAGCGCGCAGGCCAGCCCCATCCATGCGGCAATCCAGGCCAGTGACAGGGGAAGGGACGGGAAACGAAGCCACGACCGGTTTAGAATATTTTCAACGGCACCGGCATGGATGACGCTGGCGGGCACCTGCCCGGCCGCCGGCGTGGATTTGATCACGGGAAGGGAGGGCGCCGTCGCGGCCACGATCACGAGCGAGCCGGCGAGGTTCAGCGAATCGGGCGCGGTCTCATACCGGCGCATCAAATCGCAGATGCGCATGGACGCGATCGAGGAAACGTCTCCCGGCGGATTCAGCAGCATGCGCCCGTTTTTATCGACGGGAATGCGGATGGGAGGCTTGCCCTTCACTGACAGCACGACATGCCCGATTTCCCGGCCGATGTCCGCGCCCAGGAATGCCCGCGCGAGCGCGAGTCCGAAAGACGGCAACAGGGTGTCGCCCTTCGAGACGACCAGCGGAATGCGGCGCACCACCGGTCCATCGCCGAGGTTGCTGAAGCCCGTACCCGCCGCAGCCCGGCCGAAAACAGGCAGGGGACCCACCAGCACGACGGCGGAGTCCTGATGCAGCACGTTCGGAAGAACGGTGCGGCCCGACGTCCGGATGAACTCCTCAAGCATGCGGTCGTATTCCGGGTACTGCCGGCCCGGCGAATCGAGCAGAACGTCGAGCCCGATGGCCCCTGCGTTTTTCTCGGTGAGAATATGTATCAGATAACCGTAGTAATCGCGCGTGACCGGCCAGCCGCCCAGGGTTTCGACGTCGCTTTCGTCCATGGCCGCCAATAGAAAACCGGCGGGCAGGTTCCTCTTCCCCCTCAATTTGAGGAGTATGTCCTCGTCCGCGTTTTGGATGGATTCCGTCCGCGACAGCAGCAAGCCAAGCACGACTGTTGCGGACATGGCGGTGATGGAGAGAAACAGCCGGGGATTCCCGGGAAGAAACCGGATTTTCATGGATAAAATGTAATAAAAATAGGTCGGATTCGCAAACAGGAATTGCGTGCAGCCGTTTTCCTCCTTGTGCCTGGCCCCATTCATGCAACTTCCGGCGCCGCGGATCCGTAATCTCAATGGAGTACTTCATTTAAAACCTTGATTTCCGGGCGTGGTTTGCTTATTTTGCGAAAACAGCATCTTGATATGCCCTTTCCGGCCCGGGACCGGTTAAAGTATTTGACGTCCCTGCCGGTGAATGGATGACCATTCAAGAAGGAGTCTGTGCATGAAAAAAAACGGGCGAATCTTCTTTCTCGCCGCCTGCATCGCGGTTCTCCTGACCGCCTTCTGCTCGAACCGGTCAAAACTCGCGGACGCCCGTTTTGAAAAGGGCCGTGAATTTGAAAAGTCGAGCCGGCCCGATTCGGCCATGGCCCGGTACCGCCTCGCCATCCGGACGGACCCCGGGCACATGAAAGCCAACATGGCCTACCAGGACCTGGCCATGTCGAAGTTCGGCAAGGACGACGAGGTCTGGGACGCCTACGAAACTTTGGCCGGGAAGCATCCCAGCGATCCCGCATTCCAGGTGCTGTTCACCCGTTTGCAGGAGAACAACGACGGTAAGATCGAACAGGCTTTGCGCATCGTCAAACGCCATCCCAAAAACTATTGGGCGCAGGTTCTTCTGGGATCCACATATGAAGGTTATTCGAACCGGGATTACACCCCGGAAGCCATTGCGGCCTACGAAAAAGCGGAGCGCATTCATCCCTCTGAAATAGAAATGCCTGTCAAACTTGCCGGCCTATACCGCAGGGTCGAAAATGTCGCGGCCATGAAAAAGGCCGCGCAACGAGCGGTCGGAATGGATCCGTCCCGCGCCGATTTGCTGCCCCGGCTGTGGCAGAGCGAATATTTGTCGGCAACAAACAAGGATTCCGCAAAAAAGGAACTGGCCGCGGAAATTGAAAAAACCCTCGCCGCGCACGGCCGGGATGTGGAATTCCTCAATACGCTTTTGGACACCTATCTATACGGCATTCTGGATGAGGCCCGGCTGGACGAATTGGTAAAACAGGCCGTGACGCTGGAACCCAAAGGCCGGCTGGCCGAACTGACCGCCATGGACGGGATATGGAATGAAAAAGATCCGGAATCGGGAGCACGGAAGGCGGAGGCGTTTCTCGATTCCTTTCCGGATTCCCGGCATGCACCGAACGCATTTCGCAGTTGGATCTCCTTCTCAAAGAGGCGCCCGGGATTCAATGACGTGAAAGTCAACGCATATGCCGATGCGCTTTTTAAAGAAAATCCCCGCCGGACGTGGATATACGAATCTCTTTTCAACCATTATTCCTATGATTCCGGCAAAGGTTCCGGTCAAACCGGAAAACGGGAACAAATCGCGCGTTCATGGCTTGACGCCTGCAACGGACGCAGGAAAGCCCCGGTCCTGAACACTTTGGCCGGCCTCTACCTGAAGCAGAACCGCGGCGATGAAGCACTACGGCTTCTTTTACAGGCCGATACCCTGTGCCTAAGGTACAAGAATCCGTCTGCCGACGTGGCTGCCTCCCTGGGGGATGCATATCAGAAGAAGGGAAATACGGACCTGGCACTCGATAATTACGGCCGGGCCGTCGGCCTCGGCGCCGGCGATGCGGTGATGGAAAAATGTCTCGCCGTATACGAAAAAAAGTTCGGCTCGCGCGACGGGGCAAAAAAATTCATCAACCAGAGACTGTTCGCGCAGTCGGCCTTGAAAACGCCGTATCCCGCGCCCGATTTCGCTCTGGGGACGGCGACGGACGACACGATCAGGATGTCCGATTTCAAGGGAAAGGCGGTTCTGGTCGCCATCTGGAACCCTGGCTGAAGAGGCTGCCGTACGGAGTTTCCGTACTTCCAGAAATTGAGCAAATCATTGGATTCGACGAAAGCCGTGCTGGTATCCCTGTGCACCGATTCTGACAAGAAGGCGGTCCGAAAGTACCTAAGGGATGTTCTGCCGGGCGAAACGCCCCATTTCGCCACTTTGGTGGACGGTTATAAGACGTTCAAGGCGTTCAAATCGAGGGGGTATCCTTCCAATTTGATCGTGGACAAGGAAGGCGTCGTCCGGTTTTTCCACTGGAGTCTGTACGAGGGCAATATCAAACGATTCCAGGCCGAAATGGAGGCTCTGACGGAGGAATGACCCGGAGGGAATCGCTATAAATAAGATCTGACCATATGGTCTCCATTTCAAAAGTCAAGGCCGTTTTCAGTCGGGACTGCTTTGAGGCGGAGACCATCCTGTTTGAGGAGGCCGAATGGGTTTTTTCAAAACCGATGCATTCACCCGGAAAGACGTCCTGCCCGGCATCACCGTGGGTTCGGTCCACCTTGCGGACCTCATGCTGACCCATTTCACGTTCAAGACCGGCGCCGCGGTTCCGGAACATTCCCACCCGCACCAGCAAATCACCTTTCTGGTCAGGGGCGAGATGGAGTTCACGCTCGAGGGTGAAATGCGCCTGCTCCACGCAGGAGAAGGATGCTCCGTTCCGCCGGACGCCAGACATGCTGTCCGCGCGCTGACCGAAGCCGAAGCCGTCGACTGCTGGCACCCGATTCGCGAGGACTACATCGTGGGTGGGACCGGGAAATGACGCCCGAGACATTGCTGTCGGAAATTGAAGCCGGCGGTTTCCGGGGAAGCATGGTGCCGGTCGGACGCCTCGAAGACCTGAGGAGCGAAATTGAAATCCGCCGCAGGGAAATCGGTTTCGCGCCGGACCGGTGCGAAAAATGCGCGGTCTGCGTGAATGCCTGCCCCACGGGCGCCATTGACCCGGACCGGTTCATCATCCGCGCGGACCGTTGCATCACCTTCATGAACGAAAGAACGGGCGAATTTCCCGCGTGGCTGGATCCGGCCTCGCATCAATGCCTGGTCGGATGCATGCGCTGCCAGGAAGCCTGCCCCGAAAACATGAACTTCAGGAACTGGATCGTGAGAAAGGGTTCATTCACGGAAGAGGAGACGGGGCTGCTTCTCTCCGGAAAACAGCCGTCCGGGGAAACGGTGGAAAAACTCGAAGCCCTGTCTCTCACGGAATACCTTCCCGTGCTGCCAAGGAACCTGAAAATTCTGCTCGGAGCGAATGGAACCTGACGTGTATCGTGGAAAATACGTCAAAAATGTCACATTTCCAGGCGCGAAACAGTTTGACAATGGCGGGCCGATTGAATATATTCCTATATTATATCTTGGTTATTTATTCCGGCCATATCATTAAAAAGGAGGGAGTGTACAATGAAAAAAGCGCTTACCAAACGCCGCCTGAACTGGGAACCCATTAAAAATCCGGTTCTGCAGAACACCATCGTCGGTTTCGTTCTGGGCATCATGCTGGGCATCAACCTCAAGGCTTTCTACACACGAATACATGGACCGGCCATTGTCTGGATTTCGATATTCGTGATCGGTGTGGCCATCGGTTTTCTGAGCGGACTCGAGCGGAAAAAAATGATGAAAAAGAAAGAAGAAAAGAAAGCTCGATAATTCCAATCATAAAAAAATTTATTAACTCATGACCGGAAGCCTGTCTTCCGGTTTTTCATTTTAAATATATCTTGATTCATTCCGGAAGCGGTCAGCGGCCTGCCCGAATTCAGCATGGCCTCGGCCATTAAGGCCCTTCTCATTCATCCCGCCCTGCGGAAAGAAGTGGTCAACCCCGAAATACACGCGGCCGAATTCCTTCCCGGAGGCGGGAACGAACCACATCCTGGTGTACGGATTGAAATAATCCTCATTGTTGCCGACGAATACCGAATCGCCCTTCGCGGCCATAAAAGCCGTGCATGAAAAGGCGGAGGGTGCCGGAAAATAAAAAACAGATGAAGCAAAAAGGATTATGAGAAACAAAAAGTCGTTAATTTCTGTTTTCTCATTTTGATGGAACCACTTGCGGTTTTTACATTTTGATTTGTCATTTTGATCTTTGATATTTGAATTTTGATTTTTCATCCCGTTCCTCACCATACGGCTATTCCTTGACAAATCCTATCTTGCAGTACTTCTCCATGCGCATGGCGGTCAGCTTGTCGGGTTTGTATGTCGACAGCGCGTTGAGGTGGAACAGAATGCGTTCCTTGAGCATCCGGCACACGGCTTCCACATCCCGCTGAGCGCCGCCCAGGGGTTCGCGCAGAATCTCGTCGATCACGCAGAGTTCC
>JBFZEN010000090.1:0-3580 GCA_041306805.1 bacterium | reverse complement strand
CTTGTAGGCCCTCCGGGGACCACGAATAGCAGATTGTCAGAAACAAGCGAAACCGATTGTCGATAAAACATTTGTTCTTTGATTTTGAAAAAGGCGCTTGCTATTTTATATAGCAGAAAAGTGCCAATACCCAGCAAGTAGATAATGCTTTCAATACAGATGAACGGTGGATTCTCAATATGAAGGAATGGATTATTCATTTAGGAATACTAAACCATACTTTGGCTTTGCATGTCACACCACAAGTCTGATCTCGAAGTCATGCATTCAGAAATCTAATTCATATCGCTTATTATTTTTTCTTTTGTTCTCCATGATAAAGCTTTTTCCCTGACACCTTCCTGACTGCTGTATTCTTTCCCCGGCTCCCGGTGCCGATTCCCCATTACCCATTACCTATCGCCCGGCTATTGTTCCAGATACTGCTGATACGTCTTCTCCCTTGCCGGATCGATTCTCAGCAACGCTTTCAAAACATCCCCGTCGTCCTTGAGCAGGTCCAGCATTTCCCGATGGTGCACGTTGAGAAACTGGACGGCCTCCTTGTGTTCGGGATCGGCCTTGAGCACTTCCTCAAGCGCGAACACCGCGCCGCGGCAAAGCCTCCGGGCCGTGGTGTCCTGATCGCCCGCATACGACATCCCCGCGAAGTACATGTCTTTCATCTGCCTGAACGGTTTGTTGTCCTCGCTGATCAGGAAATCGATCAGTTTGGTGCGCTCGTCCCAGCCCCACACGAATTTGGTGTTGAACTTGGCCTGCTCGTTGATCTGTTTGGCCTTCTCGTAGAACGGCGAACCCGCCAGCGGGCCGACCTTGTCGAACTCGCCCCCGAGCAGAATGTACAGGTAAAAATCGATCAATCCCGTGAACGGATCGTACACGTTCTCGATATGAACGAGCGGATTCCCCTCCTGATAGGGAAATTTCCAGTACTTGTCATAGTACTGAATGTCCGTCGTGTTTGAAATCAGGAACGTGCCCGAATACCGGCTTTCATAGCTCACGCTGTTGTCTGTCATGAAAACCTGTATACTGGCCGGTATCTCTTCGTCCGATTGCGAATCGGTATAGTCGTAGGTGTTGATGTACGTTTCGATCATGCCGCCCAGGTCGGCGAGTTTTTTCTGCTTTTCCAGCGGCAGCCGCTCCATGACCATGTTGATTTTCGACTGCAGTTTTTGCGCGGAAAGCGGGACGGACGGCAAAAGTCCAAGACAGGCCGCCAGGACCGCCGATAGAATTTTATGGCCGAAAACGGATTTGATCATACGCCCTCCAGCGTGTTCAACGGCGATTCTTTGTCAGTAAAATATAGCCTGAAAAATCCATAAAAACAACCTGAAATGATTTTCATCAATTGCCCCGTCGAAACGGAAAAATGACCCCTGAAGACGAACCTGTTGACAATTTCGCAAAATTTTATTATAATAACGGTAAATCCGGCGTATTTCACGGGTAATCGTAGTGAAAATGACTGTTTCAATCCTTTTGTTCTTATTTTCCGGTATCATCCGTATTGATGCGGCTTTCGATCTGCCGCCTGAGACCGGAAAATCGCTGGCCATGGGGCAGTCTCTTTCAGCTTTTACAACCGGCGCCCAGGCTATGTTCCTGAATCCGGCATGCCTTGGCGAATCAAATGAAACGGACTTCTGCATTTCCTATTCCAGGCCTTTCGGACTCGACGGTGTGGACTCATGGGCGCTTGCAGGGCATGCGGCGGCAGCCGGCCTGGGCCTGGGGCTGGGCTTTCACGGCTTCGGCAACGCGGTGTACTCTGAAAAAACCCTGTACCTCGCCGCGGCGGCGCGCATCATCCGCCGCTTTTCGGCCGGTCTGCAGGCGCGCCTTCTGCGTCTGGACATCGCGCGCTACGGATCGGCCGGCGCCTGCGCATGGGACGCCGGCATACGGCTGGGCTTTTCCGAAAAAACGGCGGTCGGCCTCGCTTTCTTCAATATCGCCCGGGCCGCATTCGGCCCCCGGCGTGAAGCGCTGCACGGGAGTTACAGGGCGGGAATGGCATGGAAACCGGAACCGTCCTGGCTTTGCTCCGCGGAATGGTGCCGCGACGAGGGTTATCCCGGCCGCTTCAATGCGGGGGTGCAGCTCAGCCTGTCCCGGTCCTTCGACGTTCGTTTCGGATTTCAAAGCATGCCCGCCGTCGTGTCGTTCGGTTGCGGGGTGAACCTTGAAAAAACGGCCCGCGACTGGGGAGCGGCCGTGCATCCCGTTCTCGGCGTAACCCAGGCCTGTTCCGCGGCGGTCAAATGGTGAAAAGGATGCTGGTTTTATTACTGGCGCATGGATTCACGGCGGCCCTGCTTTACGCGCAGACCGCGGACGAGGATTTCATCGACGATGCGGCGGAAGCGGACGCATCGGGCTGGATGGACCGTTTTGAAACGGCCCGCTCCAGTCCCATCGACATCAACCGCGTATCGCTTGAAGAACTCGAGGCATTTCCCCTGGTCTCGCCCCTGCTGGCCAGGCAGGTCATGGAAAACAGGAAAAGCCGAGGCCCCTTTCTTTCATGGAAAAATTTCATTTCGCGCGTCGGCCTCAACGACTCGTACGCGGCCGCGCTCGAGCCCTATTTCAAGTTTTCGGCATTGAATGCCCGGACACGCCTTGGGGCGGAAATTCGCGCCCGCTTTATCATGGATCATCCCGAACCGGAAGGGTATCGCGACGGAACCTATTCGGGCGATCCCATGCACACGTATTTGCGCGCCAAAGTCCGTTCCGGCGACCGGTTTGACGCCGGATTCCTGATGGAAAAGGATCCCGGCGAGACGAACTGGACGGACCATGCCGTCGGGTTTGCATCCTTCCAAAACAGGAGCGGAAGCGGCCGCGTCATTTTCGGACATTTCCTGGTCGAAGCCGGACAGGGCCTGGTGCTGGCCGGCCCGTACCCGAACCTGAAGGGAGCCAACCCCTTGGCGCCCCTTGAACCTCACCCCCTCGGTGCAAGGGGGTACCTGGCCGCCTCGGAAGGACGGGCGTTTCAGGGCATTCTGGTTCAAAAACGCCTGCGCCCGTTCCATGTGCTGTTTTTTTTCTCGAAAACATCCAGGGACGGCAGCGTCAATACGGACGGATCCATAAAAAGCATGGCCTGTACCGGTTACCATCGCACGGCCTCCGAAACGGCCGGACGCGGCGCTTTTGACGAGAACGCGGCCGGCCTGAGAATAGAAGCCTCGATTCGTTCCGCCAGAATCGGTTTGACGGGTTTCATGAACCGGTATTCCAGATCCGTCCGCCATGAGGAAACGGAGTTGTACCGGTTCGATTTTTCGGGAGACGGGAATGCCGCCGCCGGATGCGATTGGAACGCGGCGTGGAAAAACACAACCTGGACGGGCGAGGCGGCCGTCGCCCGGTCCGGCGCAACGGCCCTGCTTTCGGCCTGGGTCATGGAATCAAAATCAACGGACGCGGTGCTGGCATTCAGGAGGTATGATCGGGCCTATGACAATCCGTACGCCTCGGGGTTCACCGCCTCCGAAACGCAGAACGAAACCGGCCTGTACGCGGGGTTTGTGGTGAAGCCCTTCCGCCATGTCTCCGC
>JBFZEN010000089.1:0-2555 GCA_041306805.1 bacterium | reverse complement strand
GCTGGTTTCCTTTCAGGCGGCTGGCAGAAGCTTTTCCATGCCTATTGGTCTCCGGGGTACCCCTTGTGCGCGAGCCCTTTCCTCATCCTCTTCCCGGACGCGGAGCTGGCCTGCAGGATCTGCAATATTCTGCTGGGCGCCCTGACGATCCCCCCCCTTTATTCCTTCGCCGAAAGTCTGTTTCAAAAAAAGACAGCCTGGCTTGCAGGACTTTTTGCGGCTTTATACCCTCCCCTGGCTTTTTCGAACACCTCCGTATATGCTGAAACGGTTTTCGTTTTCTGGGGGATCTGGGGAATGTGGCTCGGGTGGCGGTTTCTTCAATCAGGCAAATGGATTTTTCTCCCTCTCAGCGGCCTCTTTTTCGGATTCTCCTATCTCGCGAAACCCGAAGGATTCAGTTTCATTCTTTTCTATGCCCTGTTCGCATTCGTCCTGATTCTGGTGCGTCTGATCCGGGGAGGTAAAAAAACGCTCTGGCTCGCGGCGGTCCCCCTGCTGGCCGGATTTTTCGCATCCGCCTCACCTTATTTATTTTACCTCAGGCAGGAGGCCGGATTCTGGACCCTGAGCGCTAAAGGCCTGGCGTACCAGCAATGGCACAACACCTTCTTCACGCCCGAGGATGACGATGTCTTTCACGATCTGGACAAGGATGACAAGATCTTTCTGAATGATGCCATCCTGCATGAGGGAAATTTTCTCCAATTGAACAGGCAGCATCATTCCACGGCGCCCGTGTCCATGACGCTGCAGGCCAAGAAATACATCACTTACCTTTTCCGAACGTTGAAATATGAGCTTCCGGCCACCCTGACATTCCCCCTGGTCCTGCTTTTCGCCCTGGGCCTTTTCGGAGGCCCATGGGAAAAGGGCTCCGTGCCGCTTTCCCTTTTCCTGCTGGGATTCCTGCTTTTTTTCTGGCTGGCCGTCATTCCCATGTTCGTGTTGACGGAACGATACCTGCTCAGCATGATGCCGGTAGCCATGATCTGGATAGGCCGGGGGTGGGTTCATCTCGAACAATGGATCGCAGCGACCTTCGGCCGTATCGTCCGAAAGGCGGGGATCATCACCTTCGCCGCCGGACTTACTTTCGTGATGGGAACTTTCGGAGCCGAATTCGCCAAGATTGCCGTGAGGAGTCCGGATTCGGTTGAAGAATGGGATGATCCGGTCGAGTTGAAAAAGGCGGGGCAGTGGCTGAAGGACCATGCGACGCAGCCCGTCATCCTGATGAGCCTGAACAAGGCGGTCGATTTTTATGCAGGGAACGACGATGTCAAAAACGGTTTCGGTTATCCCGACGAGGATACCCGACGGATACTGAACTATGCAAGGAACAAAAATGTCCGGTATTTTTCCGTAGAAGAGCGGTACATCAACCAATTCCCGCTCCAGGTGCAGGGGTGGGTCAGCGGATCGATGCCTGAAGAGCTGGAATGTATTTTGCACCTGCCCGGTCCCGGAAGCACGGATGTGTGGATTCTGACATGGAAGGATAACGCTTCCCCATCAGGCTGAAGCGGAGGATTCGGATCGCCCGTGGCCAAAAAGATCAGACATAGCGTCATCATCCCGGCATTCAATGAAGAAGAGGGGCTGCCGGTCGTATTGAAGCCGCTTCTCGAACTTTTGGATTCTTCTTTTGAAATGCTCGTGGTGGACGACGGCAGCGGGGACGCCACTGCTTCGGTTGCCGAGCGCATGGGCGTCCGGGTCATTTCCCACAGGAGGAATCTCGGAAAAGGCGCAGCCATGCGCACGGGAATCCGTCATACCGCGGGCGAAAACGTCATATTCATAGACGCGGACGGAACGTATCCGCCGGATATCGTCCCCGAAATCGCCCGGCGGCTCCGGCAGCATGAAATGGTAGTGGCCAGGCGGCGGAGTTCGAAAAACATACACCTGGTCAACCGCCTCGGAAACCGGATTTTCAGCGCTCTGCTTAAAAAATTCTACCGCTCCAGGATTGTGGATCCTCTGTCCGGGCTATACGGCATCCGCAGGGACATCCTGGAAAAAATGGATCTGGATTCACAGGGGTTTGAAATCGAAACCGAACTCACCATCAAAGCCACACAGATGAATCTGACCGTGGACCAGATCGATATTCAGTATGACAAGCGGATCGGGGAGTCCAAGCTGAGGCCGCTGAAGGACGGATTCCGGATACTCAAGACGATTCTGATGCTGATGCTCCTTTACAATCCCGCCCGTTCCCTGGTCATCCCGGGGCTCGTGCTTTTCCTTCTGTCCTTCGGGTGGATGCTGGTCCTGCTGCCGGGCCCCGTGATCATCGGCCGTGTCTACCTGCAGTATCACACGATGATCTTTTTCAGCATGATGGCGATAGTCGGACTGCAGCTGGTCGTTTTCGGAAGTGCGATACGCATGTATGCGGTGCTTCATAAATTCACGAAGCCCGACCTGATCGTGTCCCTGTTCTCGAAACGAGGATTCGTGCGGGGGATTCTTCTGCTGGGCGTGTCGAGCATCGCCGTTGCCGCCGTTTTCAGCATCCGGATGGCGCTCGCCTGGGTGGAATCGGG
>JBFZEN010000088.1:0-5487 GCA_041306805.1 bacterium | reverse complement strand
ACTGGTTTTTCGCCAAATTTTCCGGGAAGCTGATTCTGCCCGATGCCATTCCCGTATGGGCCATCCGTGTCCCCATCAACCGGGTGGTCCGTCTGAAAGGTTTGAAGGAAGAGGCGTATTTGAACGATTTCGTCCCCGATCCGCGCTTCATCCGGAAACAGGGTTGGGATGCGGCTTGGGTGATCGCGACCCTTCGTCCGCCGGCCAGGCAGGCTCAATACCACCATGCGCTTACAGAGACACTGTTCCATTTGCTTGTGGCGAGACTCATGTCCGTGAAAAACGTCCGCATCGTGTTCCTTGCCAGAAACCGTGCGGACGTGGAGAGCCTTCTGAATCGATTCCCGGACATCCGCAGGCGCCTCATCGTCCCTGAAAGGGTGTTGGACGGACTCAATCTCCTTTACCATTCAGACGCCGTATTCAGCGGGGGAGGCACCATGAGCCGGGAAGCCGCGCTTCTCGGCGTTCCCGCTTACAGTTACTTTCAGGGGATATCCCTTGCCGTGGACCGTTCGCTCGTCCACAAGGGGACATTGCGCATGCTTCGCAATGAAAACGACATCGCGAATCTGAGTCTGGAAAAGCGCGGACCGTTGAAGCCGTTGAAAACCGCGGAAAAACCGCTGGCGGAAACCATCGTCGAAGAAATCCTGTCCCTCCGTCAGGAAAAGCGGCCGTCATGAACATCGTATGGATAGCCGATAAACACCTGGATGTCAGCGTGGACAGGGCGACATGGACGGAAACGGTTCGAAATCTTGTACGACGGGGACACCGCATCCTTCTGGTAACCGGGCATAAAACGAAGAACCCTCCCGATTTTGGACTGTCTAAGTCAATCCGTTACCTGTCTTCTTCGGAACGGAAAGGAATCGCATTTTTTTCTTTTCATTTCCATCTATTTGCGGAATTGGTATATATTCTGATATCCCGAAAACCCGACGTGCTGATTTTCCACCCGTTTACCTGTTTGACCGTATTGCCGTTTCTTGTATTTCACAAAATCGGTCTTCTCGGAACACGATTCGTTCTCGATGTGCGCACCCTGCCGGTGGAATTCAGAGGCGCCAATGCCGTGTTCTCCGGATGGCTTTTTGATTTATCAATGAAATGCTCAAGGTATCTGTGCGATGGAACTACCGTCATTACGTCGTTTATGCAAAAAGTACTGTCGCACCGTTACCGCCTAACTGCGCAGCGTATGGGTATCTGGACATCCGGGGCTTCAGAGGAATTGTTTTCACCGAACAGGACAAACAGGATTTCTGCCCCTCGGCTTAGAAAATTCCTGCGAATCGGCAATCAGTTTGTTCTGATTTACCATGGTGTTTTCTCGATGAACCGGGGTCTGCAGGAAACCCTCAAAGCCATATCCCTCCTCAATAAAAAACATCGTGATATCCTATTGCTTCTCGTGGGGCAGGGCGCGGCGAAACCGTTGCTGGCCGCCATGACGGAGAAAATGGACCTGCAGGACCATGTCAGAATGATCGGCCCGGTTCCACTTGAAGAAATTCCCGGATGGATCGCCATTTCAGATGCCGGCGTGCTGCCGTTTCCTCCCCTTCTATGGTGGCGGGTGAGCAGTCCCATCAAGCTGATGGAATACATGGCCATGGGAAAACCCGTGGTGGTCACCGATATTGAAGCCCACCGTGACGTCCTGGAGGGCTGCCGGGGGGCTTTTTTCGTTCCATCCCACCGTCCCGAACACCTGGCCGGGGGAATTCTGGAGGCGTATTGCCGCAGACGAATCCTGCCTCGCCTGGGGAGGGAATGCCGGGAGCGTTTTCAAGACCGGTATACATGGTCCATGCAGGCGTTGCGGCTTGAAACTTATTTGAATTCTCTGGTTTGCCGTGCTCAATCTCGCTGACCACATACTCGATCAGACAAAACTGCGATACTACCTGTTTCAGGCCGTTCTGATAGGCATTCTGATCGGTATTTTTATCGTTCAAAACAATCCATTCTTTCTGTTCATCGCGTTTTTCCTTTCCATACGGATTTTTCTTTTTATCAATCCGAACACGTCGATAACCATCATTCTGTTTTCCGTCTTTTTTCTGGACTGGTTGAGGGATTTGCGCCTGGTCAGCGATCAATTCACCCTGCTGCCCGACGTCATTCTGGCCGTCCTGACGCTGAAGGTGCTTTTCAACCTGTTGCGCGAAAAAAAGGTGATCCGAACGCCGCTGGATGTGCCCATTCTCATTTATGTTATTCTGGGAACTCTATCGGGTTTCATGAACGGCCAGCATCCCATCACGACGGTGGTGGGGTTCCGGTTCGACCTCAAGTACACGCTGATGTTCTATCTCATGGTTCAGCTGAATCCCTCGGAGAGATTTCTGAAACGGCTGTTCGGAATTTTCATGTTTCTCCTGATCATACAGGTTCCCGTGGCCGTGGTCAAATCGTTCAAGTACGGACAGGGGGAGGAGGCCATCGGGACGTATGCATATCATACCGGCATACTCTCGACGGTGCTGCCCCTGATCGCCATCTGTATATTTGTGGGCCTCTATTTCTTCCATAAACCGCGGCTCATTTACATCGCGGGATGCCTTCTTTTTTTCCTTTTTTCAATCATCGGCGGCAAAAGGGGATTCATCTTTTTTGCGGTGGCCCTTTCCCTTTATCTGGGCTGGCAGGCGGGATGGAAGAATCTGGCAAAAACGGCCGTGGTCGCTCCCATCTTTTTCATGGGATTCATGGCAACCGTTTATTTCGTGCCCGAATTACGCCCGGCGATCGAGGATCCCGTTCATCTCATCACCTTTTCCGTCTCATACGAGACCATGCATTCGAAGGAAGACGGCGCCGCAGCCGGCAGAACGGCCGCGCTCATGAAGTCCAACGAGATTTTGAGGAAAAACATCCTCAACCTGTTGTTGGGTTTCGGTCCGGGGAGCATTTCCCAGAGTTTTTTCCAGAAATACAAAGGACGGCTCGAAGACAAGATTCCCATCGTGTACGGGCGTTCCCAACTGGTGACAATGAGTCTTGAGGAAGGGTATGTCGGCGTTTTTCTCTTTTTTCTCTGCATCATCCCTTTCCTGAAAGTGGCTTCAAGGGTGTTCGATTACGTCGAAGATCCCTTCTGGAAGGCCATGGCTTTTTCGCTGAAAGGCATCGTTTTCACTTATCTGATTTTGATGAATTACGGCGTGATTTTCCGCATGGATGTATCGGGTTTCATTTTCTGGTTCTTCGCGGCCATGCTTTTTACTGTTGGAAAACAACGTAAACTTTTGTAGATTTGTCACATGCGACATCCCCGCAAACTCCGGATAGCCGTTCTCGGAACGTTCCCTCCCATACGCGGCGGCATTGCAACCAATCTGCACCATCTTCTTGAATCGCCGTTGAAAGAAAAATACAAGCTGCTGCCTTTTCAGACCATGTCCCGGAAACAGGGAACCGAGGCCTATTTCAGCGAAGGCGTCTTGAAAAAGACGTCCCGTGTTTTCTTCGACCTCATCCGCTTCATCGCCTGGATGGTCCGCCGCGGTCCTCATGCGGTGCATCTCAACAGTTCTTTCGGCTCCTATTCATTCTGGAGGGATGCGGCTTATCTGGCTTTGTGTAAAACTGCGGGAAAGCCCGTTCTGCTTCAATACCAGGGGGGAAAGGCCGATGAATTCCTCTTGAACCAGGCGTCATGGCTGCGTTCCATCGGTGTTCGGCTGTTGCGGACGGCGGACCAGATAGCCGTTTGTTCCGAAATTCAGAAGAAGGGTTTCATTCCCCTCTGCCTTGAGCGGAGGGTGACGGTAATTCCGAACATGGTGGGCCGGAATCCATATCATCCAACGGAACGGACGGCCTGCCGTCGGGAATTTGGAATTCAAGGCCGCATTCCGGTCGTACTTTTCGTTTCGGCTCAATTCCACAGGGCCAAAGGCGTATGTGAACTGCTGAATGCGGTTGAAAAACTGGACGACCGTATCATCACCGTGATGGCAGGAGGGGGAAGCGCCGAAGAGGACATCCTGCGTCGCATCGGGGACGAAAAAAAGAAAGGACGCCTTCTGCTGACGGGGCATCTCGATCTCGGCCGCCTGCAGCGCCTGTATGCGGCCGCGGACCTTTTTGTTCTGCCTTCTTATACCGAAGGCCTTCCGCTCTCCGTGCTCGAGGCCATGGCTGCCGGCCTGCCCGTCGTGGCAACCCCCGTGGGCGGCATTCCGGACGCGGTGGAGGACGGGGTGAACGGATACCTGGTTCCCGTCCGGGACCCCATCCGACTGGCCGAACGCATCTCGCGTCTTGCCGCGGATCCTGAATTGCGGGGACGATTTGGAAAACGAGGCCTTGAAAAATTTGAAAATCAATTTGAGATAAGCGTGGTGGCGGCCAGGTATGAATCACTTTACGGGATGCTGGGAATCCAACGCCATGCCTGAACCGGTTTCCGTTGAACGTTCATTGGCCCGTCTCGTCCGGTATCTTGCTGAAAACGGCTTTTCCGGGTATGATCCTTACGACGCCCTGAATTCACGCCTGCTGTCCGCCTGTGCCGCCCGTTCGAAAACCCTGCGCATCGCCTTTACCCAGGCCTTGAAACTCTCACCCGTCAACCTGCGGCCGCTGCTCGGCGTACCGAAGGGCATCAATCCGAAGGGACTGGGCCTTTTCCTTTCCGGATACCTCAAGCTGTACGGACGCGGCAATGATAAAAAATGGCTCGGGCCCATCCTCGGAATTCTGCCGATGCTCGAACAAACACGGAGCAAAGGATACAGCGGCCATTGCTGGGGATACCATTTCGACTGGCAGAGCAGGGCCGGGTTCACGCCGAAATTCACGCCCACGTTGGTCAACACGGCCTTC
This sequence comes from bacterium, assembly GCA_041306805.1. Taxonomy (GTDB): domain Bacteria; phylum Zhuqueibacterota; class QNDG01; order QNDG01; family DTFT01; genus JBFZEN01. The sequence continues at coordinate 648 of JBFZEN010000088.1, read as the reverse complement.
GTGGCCCATGCGTATCTAGACGCCCATGCCCTTCTGGGCGGACAAAAATACCTGGATGTGGCGCTCAGCGCGGCCGAATTCATCCTGAAAGACCTGAACCTGTACCGAGACGGCGGTTCGGCCTGTTTCAGCTACACGCCCTTCGACCATACCCGGGTCTACAACGCGACCATGCTGGGTTCCGGCCTTCTGTCAAGGCTTTTCGCCCTGACCGGCGATGAACGTTTTCTGAAACCGGCCATGGCTTCCGCCCGCTTCGTCGCAGAGAGGCAGAGGCCAGACGGTTCGTGGCCCTATGCCGATTCCTCATTCCAAAAATGGGTGGACAGCCACCATACCGGATTCGTTCTGGAGGCGCTGTTCGACCATATCCGGTATTCAGGCGACACGGAATTGATGGAACCGCTGAAACGGGGGCTGGACTATTACAGACGCCATTTCTTTCTGGACGACGGCCATCCGATGTTCTACAACGACAGGCGCTACCCGGTCGACATCCACTGTCCGTCCCAGGCCCTTGTCACTTTCACCCGTCTGCATGCCGTCCAGGACAACCGGGCGCTGTCGGGCAAGGTGGCCGAATGGATGATCAGCCATCTTCAGGACGAAAGAGGGTTCTTTTACTACCGTCTCGGGAAACACTACGTC
>JBFZEN010000087.1:0-4691 GCA_041306805.1 bacterium | reverse complement strand
TTTTTATAAAGGATTGGTTGCTTTTCAACGGACAGCGCTTCACCAGATGACGGGTCTCAGGCTGTCCGGCCGCCACATCGCGTCCCCCGGTTTGACGCCGAAAGCCGCGTAAAACTCGGGCATGTCCGACAGCGGTCCGATCACCCGGAACTGGGGCGGGGAATGGACGTCGCTGCGCACCTGGCTGGCCACGCCTTCGGGGCGCATGTGGATCATCCACGCCAGGGCATAGCCCAGAAAAAAACGCCGGTCGGCGCTCAGGCCCGCAATGACCTCCTGATTTCTGAACTGGCCGGTCTTCTTGAAGGCCTCGTACCCCAAAGTCAGGCCCGCCAGGTCGGCGATATTCTCACCCTGGGTCATTTCGCCGTTGATGTGCAGGTTTTCGACGGCGACATACCCGTTGTATTGAGCGACGATCAACCCCGTTTTGGCAACAAATTTCAGGCTGTCTTCCCTGGTCCACCAGTTGGACAGGTTCCCCCTTTCATCGTATTTGCATCCCTGGTCGTCGAAACCGTGTATGATTTCGTGCCCGAACGTGGAACCGCCGATCATGGCGTAGAGCAGGGCGTCGTCGGCCATGACGCGTTCGTACCCCGGCACCATGATGTTGCAGCCGGGAACGCACAGCTCGTTGTTGGAGGGATTGTAATAGGCGTTGTAGGTCTGGGGGTGCATGTCCCACTCGGTCCTGTCCACGGGCCTGCCGAACCTGGAAATGTTGTCTTTGAACGCCCACTGGTTCGCCTTCATGGCATTGCGCACATACGATGAACGGTCGATTTGCAGGTCATCCATGTTCTTCCACCGATCGGGGTAGCCCACCTTCATGATGACGGTGCCGAGTTTCTTCAGGGCCCTGGTCTTGGTCGCGTCGCCCATCCAGTCGAGTTTCCTGATCCTGCCGGCATACGCGGTTTTGACCGCCTCCCCGATTTCAAGCAGTTTCTTCTTTGTCCCTTCGGGCAGGTATTCTTCGGCGTACACCCGGCCGACCAATTCGCCCAGCTTGCGGTCCGTTTGCTCGACCGTGCGTTTCCACCTCGGTTTGGGTTCCTGAACGCCGCGCAAAACGCCCGAGTAGAAACGGAACGACTCAAGATAGGTTTTGTCGTTCAGATAGGGCGCCAGGCCACGAACGAGATGGTATTTGAGGTAATGCCTCCAGGTTGAGACTGGAAAGGCTCTGAAGCAGCTGTCGAGCGCCGCAAGAAATTCGGGCTGGCCGACCACGACGGTATCGACGCCGCGCAGGCCGGCGCTTTCCATGAAGAGGGACCAGTCGATGCCGGGCGTGGTTTCGCAGAGTTGTTTCAACGACATTTTATTGTAGTTCTTGATCGGGTCGCGCGTGTCTTCCCTCTTCCGGGACGCTTTGGCCAGGGCGGTTTCGAGCCTGATGAAATTCGCCGCGGCCTGCCCGGCTTCGGTATCGCCGCAGCCCAAGATTCTGAACATGCCGCCCGCGTGTTTTCTGAACCTGCTGCGGACCGACACGGCATTGGCGTCGGTGTCGAAATAGAAACTGCGCTCGGGCAGGCTCAAACCGCCCTGGGTGATGAAGACTGCGTACTTGTCGCTGATTTTGTCGTCCTGCGCCACGAAGAAAGAAAACAGGGGGGAAGACGATACCGCGTGCACGCGCGAGGCCGCCCTGAGCAGGCTCTGCGCGTCGCGGACGGAGTCGATCATCTCCAGTTCGGGCTTCAGGTCCGACAGTCCTTTTTGGTTCAGCGAGACGCTGTCCATGCCCGAGAAAAAGAAGTCGCCGATTTTCTGCCTGTCGCTTCCCTTTTTTACTTTTGTAAGGGCGGCGGATGTGCCGCAGATGTTCCTGATCTGGGCATTGATGGTGTCCTGGATCAGCTGCCACAGGCCGTTGCTCGGTTCGCTGGGGGGAATGGGATTCTCTTTGAACCACTTCCCGTTCGCGTAATGAAAGAAATCGTCCCCAGGCCTGACGGATTCGTCGATGTGCGAGACGAGCGGGTCGGGTCCGCTTAATCTGCCGGAACGGTCGGAGGAACAGGAGACGGTGACCGCCATCGCGGCGGCGAGCGCCAGATGGAGAATCGTGTTTTTCATGGTTGGCGTCCTCATGTTTTACGCATGACGTAAAAGACGTATCCGTAAAAATCGGAATATTTTCTGAATAATTCCATCTCTTTTTTTTCGGCAGTAACGGCTTTCAAGGCTTCCGCATTCCCGGCGTATTTGCGGGAAATGGAATCGAGTTTCGAGGAGATGGACATGTAGTATTCGTTCCACCAGTCCCCGTCCGGAATCGTGAAATGGCCGGCAGGCCTGTACCCGCACGCGGCGATGGTTTTCAGATTATCCGGAACGTCCCGCATGCCCGGGTACTGGCTGTTCCAGAATTCGAAAACCTCGGAAGGCGGGTTCTCCTTCAGCCACGAAATCTCGGTGGCGGCGATGCATCCCCCCGGCTTGAGCAGTTTCCGCCACCTGTTCAGTCCGTTCGCGAAACCGATCTGGTAGATGGAACCCTCCGCCCAGATGATGTCGAAAAAACCGTCCGGGAATTCGGGTTTTCCCATATCCATTTTTTTCGCAAATACCCTGTCCTCGAGGCCGCGGGCCGCGATTCCCGCCTGAACCTGGTCCAGATACTGCTGATAGATGTCGATCGCATGAATCCCGGCAAAAGACAGTTCTGCAAGATGGAATGTCTGGGCGCCGGGGCCGCAGCCCGCATCCAGAATCACGGGCCTGGCACCGGGATACTGAATGAGCCTGAACGCCTTCCGGGTCGATTCGAAGCTGCCCGGGCCCTCGCGGGGATTGTCCCTGTGGATTTCGAAGAAAACCTGCTCTTTAATTGTCATCACGTTCTTCCCTTGTCAATGGGTGCCGCCGCGTTCCTGCCGGCCGGGGGACGGATTGACATGCGCTGCCCTTCGTTTGATTTCAAGTATCATCCGTTCCATATTCTGCAGAAACCGTGAACGGTCCTTCTTCTGGAACGGCGGAGGACCTCCGCTTACGGCCCCGGTCTGGCGCAGTTCCGACAGGAGATTCCTGGAAGCAAGAATTTCACCGATGTTGTCGTCCGAGAAAACGCGCCCGTCCGGGGCGAGAACCCCCGCCCCGTTCTTGACGCACCGGGACGCCAGGGGAATGTCGGCCGTCACCACGATGTCATTTTTCGAAACATGGCCGGCGATGTAGTCGTCGGCTTCGTCGAATCCGCCGCCGACCACGACGGCTTTAGCCGCCTCCATGCCCTTCATCCGCATGGGGGCGTTCGAAACGAATATCACCCCGAGCCCGTTCCGCAGCGCCACTTTGCATGTTTCGCGCTTGACGGGGCAGGCGTCGGCGTCTACGTAAATGTCAGGCATGAAGGCGCCTCGTCACAGTGATTAAAATGGACTCGTCCCGTTTATCAATATATATAAATCGATATTCTTTACAACCGAAATTTCAAAGGTACGGCCGGTTTTGCGGCCTTACGGGCAGCATGAAGGCGGTAATTGGAACGAGGCAACGTCAATAATTCCATAATGATATTTATGACGTTTTATTCGCTTGACAATCTTCCCTTATTTGTTAACTTACATACTGAAAAAAATATGCCTCGACTGTTGCGGTTATCCGGATGTTGGGAAAACGACCACGGTCGAGAAACGGTCAAATTAAAAAAATCACCTAACCTGAAAGGCTTTTTATGAAACGAAGTTCAATGTTCCTGAAAACGGGTATTTTTTTATTCTTTGCCGTCGCCGCAATCTTGTCCAACTTCAACAGCAATTCGAACAAAGCGAATGCATTCAACAACAACAACGGCAGGAACCTGCCGTTCACCGACACGACCATGACCCCTTCATGGGACCCTCCCGGAGCTTGGTATGAATATCACGGCCGCAGGTGGTTTGTGCCCGATGGCGGGGGATCAGGTAAGGCCAGCAGGACTTTCTACAGGAAGAAATCCGCGCAGGCTCAAATGGCCAGGTCCTGCAAGGAGGCGCTGGCCCGCCAGGCCGAGGAGTTCAAACGTCTCCGGGCCCTGAAAAACGTGCACCGGACGGCCGCCCTCGAAATCACCTATGACGACTTAAAAAAAGCCTACGCTCTCGACTCCGATTACATTGAATACAACGCCTTCCCTGAAAACGTCACCATGGACATGAAGGACTTCGACCCCGAGTTGAAAACGCCCCAGCACTGGGTTATGCCGAAAGGCCTGAAGTTTGAACAGATCAAAAGGAAAATCGTCGATCCCAAGTCCACCCCGTACAGCTCCATAGCACCCCACGCGACGCATTGCCTCTATGTCAAGACCCCCAATGCGGGCATCAATCTGTACGACTATTTTCTCCTGAACGAGGAAGGCCTCTTTTCGGTCGGCGAGGCAATGGATAAATTGAAATACACCGATGATACCGAGGAGGAAATATTTCCCCTTCCCCTGGACGTCAATACCTGCTATTATTCCGGCTACGGCGAGACGGAAGACTGGACCGTCGACGGGGATACGACGTGGTACGGCGACAAGGAATACGGGGTGGATATCTGGTATTACATTTCCGAGGCCTTCGGCACGCTGGAAACCGAAAATGACGGAACGATAGACGTCATCAAGATCGCCTATCAATGGTGGTGGCTCGATTATCAGGTGAACGAGAAATCCACGGCCGGAGAGGACAGTCTTCTGGATTACGCAAACG
>JBFZEN010000086.1:0-2536 GCA_041306805.1 bacterium | reverse complement strand
TCGTTCGCGCTCGAGCAGAACCACCCGAATCCGTTCAACCCGGAGACCGAAATCCGATATCAACTGGCGGAACCGGGCATGGTGCGACTCGAGATCTTCGATATGATGGGGCGCGAAGTGGTTTCACTGATTGATGAAACCGAGTCCGCGGGTTCGTACGCGGTGCGCTGGAACGCGACGGACGCGTCCGGCATTCGCGTGCCCAGCGGCATGTATTACTGTAAAATCACGGCAACCGGCGGAAGCAAAACGTATACCTCCGTCATCAAGATGCTATTGCTGAAATAGATATTCAAAAAAGCAACAGCATCTTGATGAAATAGACTCCTCATTCTTCTTCCGGTTGTGATCCACGGGCGGTTTCCGTTTGGGGGCCGCCCGTTTTTTATTCTGTTCAATGTCTTTTTCAGCGCAGGAATAGAATTCATAATGGAATCGTCCTTTTATTTTATCCACCCGCTGACCCTCAACCAATCGGCGCACCGCAGGTGCCAGGTCTGCGAAGCCGTGCTTTTGTTTTTTCCAATGCCGAATCCGTGGCCGCCCTCCCTGAAGATGTGCATTTCGGCGGGCACGCCGGCTTTCCGCAGGGCCAGGTAAAAGGAAACGCTGTTTTCGGAAGGAACGGCCTTGTCGTCGTCCGCGTGGACCAGAAATGCGGGCGGTGTTTTAGAAGTGACGCGTGTCTCGTTCGACAGCAATTCCACCAGGGCGCTGTCCGGATTCGCGCCGATCAAATGGATTCTCGATCCCCGGTGCGTGAACGGCTTCATGGTGATGACGGGATAAATCAGAATCAACAGGTCCGGCCGGCAGTTCAGCGTGTCGACCGCGTCCGTTCCGGTTTGTTCCGCATCGAGAAAATGGGTCCCCAGCGTTGATGCGAGGTGCCCGCCGGCCGAAAATCCCATGACGGCGATCCGGACCGGGTCGAGCCTCCATTCGGGCGCCCTGCTCCGGGCCAGGCGCAAGGCGCGCCGGGCGTCCGCCAGGGGGACGGGATGCATGTAGCCGTCCGCGGGCAGGCGGTATTTCAGCACCAGGGCGGCCACTCCGACCGAGTTGAGCCATTGGGCGATGTCGTACCCCTCGAGCTTCATGGAGAGATGCCCGTATCCGCCGCCGGGGCAGATGACCACGGCCGGGCACGCCGATGGCGCGTTTTCGGGAAGGTATGCCGTGAGGGTCGGAACGTCCTTTTCAGCCGTTCCCAGCGCGCCGGGGGGCGTTCCGGGCCAGAGGGGGACGGTGATTGGTTCCGCAGCGTTCGCGTGAATTGCGCAAAAAAGTATCAGGGTCAAAAGAATCAGGCGCTTCATTTTTTGGGCCTCCTTAACAATTTTATTTGGCCAATTTGTAAATTTCGCTTCCGGCCAGCAGGAATGCGCCAACCCCATAAATTTCCGTCTGGTCCATGTTCACCTGCTTTGGGTCGGCGCCGATGGGCTGGACGAAACCCAGCTTGCCGTCGGGATGCACAGAGCCGACAAGACCTGCCCAGGCCTTTTCAACGGCCCGCCTGACCGTTCTTCCTTCCAGCAGCCCGTTGTTCAATCCCCAGGCTAGGGCGTAACAATAGAACCCCGTGCCGCTGGTCTCGGGGTTGGGATAGCTTTCCGGATCCAGCAGGCTTGGCCGCCAGAGTCCGTCCCGCGGCTGAATGGATACCAGTTTGGATGCCATTTCCCTGAAAAGACCGATATACTTCGGACGGTCCGGGTAGTCCATGGGGAGGTCCTGGATCACCCTGGCCAGGCCGGCCATCACCCAGCCGTTTCCGCGGCTCCAGAATATCTTTTTGCCGTTGGCTTCGCGAAGGTCGAAATAGCCGTCATCCCTGAAATAGAGGCGTTCATCCCCGTCATACAGATAATTGGTGGTGGCCCACCATTCCCGATTCATGAAATCGAGGTACCTGCGGTCGCCGGTCATGGCCGCCATTTTCGTCCACACGGGCGGACCCATGAACAGGGCGTCGCACCACCACCAGCGGTCCATGTTGTTTTGAGCGTTATTCTCCAGTGTCGAGGTTGAAGGATGTTTGAGAACAGCATCGAATCTATCCCGCAAGGGCCTGATATGGGCCGGATCCCGGTCCAGTTTATACAAGTCGAGGTACAATGCCCCGACGCAATGGTCGTCGGCATGATAGATCCTTTCCCCCGGTTTCCACGCATTGCGTTCGGCGAATCCGTAACACGATTTCAGATAGACGGAATCATCGGCCATGAAGGCCCAGGCCGAGAGGCCGGCGAACAGGGCGCCGTGCGTCCAGTCCGTTCCGGGATGACGGCCCGGATTGGCCAGCTGCCAGTCCGCCACGCGACGCATGGCCTGTTTCACGGCCTCGGGTTCAAGGGCGGGCGAAAGCGGCCGGACCGGAACGTTCATCCGGATGGAGGCGTCGAAGTCCGTGTAATGCACGTACCGGTTGTTGTTCATCCAAAGCAAAGAGGGGATTTTGTCCGTTTTCTGAGGATGGTTGCGAACGGCGAACGGGCGGACGTTGTCGCGGGCGGACCCGGACGTGACGGGT
>JBFZEN010000085.1:0-8894 GCA_041306805.1 bacterium | reverse complement strand
AAGGGCATTATTGTTGAAATAGATCTGAATATATTTGTATTGAGTAAGGGGCGACTACCAACTGTTCCACCGTGCGCTGCGCCTGTTGCTATACAGATATGAGTAAATCGTCACGCTCCGTCGAAAGGCGTTCTCGTGCAAATCACATTGTCAAGCATCATGGTCGACGACCAGGAGCGCGTGCTTCAATTCTACACGCGCGTTCTCGGCTTCGAGAAGAAGAACGACATACCCATGGGCGATTATCGTTGGCTCACGGTCAGTTCGCCCGAAGGCGCGGCGGGAGTCGAACTCGTGCTGGAACCGATGGCCTTCCCGCCGGCCCGCGCATATCAGAAGGCCCTGTTCGAAGCCGGCATTCCCGCAACGGCATTCATGACGAAAGATATCGCGGCCGAATACGACCGGCTGAAGAATCTCGGCGTCAAGTTCCGAAGCGAGCCAATAAAAATGGGGCCCATCTCGGCGGCCATGTTTGATGACACCTGCGGCAATCTCATCAATCTTGTCCAGCCGGCCGCTTGACTCTTCCGCCGAGCGGACGTGCCACAGCAAGACGGGTGCCGCAGCTCATGCCAAACATTGGAACTGTAAATATTGAAAATATTCAAAACAATCGATGACATGGTTCTTTAGTTTGGAGGATTACCTCGTAATTTGAAATTTCCTTTGTCTATCCAGTATTGGGTAACTAAAAGTTCATTTAAAGGATATTTGTGGAAATAAAACAATTAAAACAGATAAATCCGGTAGTTGCATTCTTATTCGTTTTTATCACATTTGGTGTATACCTTTTATATTGGGGGCAATACCTGGCAGATAATTTAAACCAAATTACAGAATCTAAAATTGTAGATAAATCTATCTTGAAAAAACTATTTACTATAATTTTTGTGACTTTTCTTGTTATATTTGGGGTCCTATTGACAATAGGTCCCGTATCATTTAGCAATGTCACTGAAGGAACAGCTACAACTATAACCGTAATATTTTATATTGGCTTTGCGCTTGCGTCGCTATGGATTGTCGGTATTATTTATTATTTTTGCTACATCAGTTATAAAATCGATCGCTTACTGGAAGCCAATAACGCTAAACTTACTTCTCCTTGTTTGTCAATATTGATAACCATAATTTTCTTTTTTTATATTTTTCTTATTTGTTCCTTTTACACAACACAAGATGAATTTATTAATAAAGATATCGTCTATTAAAAAAGAAATCCCCATTCTTAAGAACAAATAATAATTTTGCCCAACCCACGCATCGAGCGGACGGTGCCCCGGCAAACCGGTTTCCAGCCGCTTGACGGCAAGGTTTTCCAATCCAAAATCCGCAATCAGCAATTCAAAATATTTATTGATTTCTTCAAACCATTTCTCTAATTTATCATTATTCCAGCCTTATCTTGTCATTTCCACACACCGGGAGACCGCCATGAAAACGATGTCAGTGATTGATCTCCAAACCCCGTGCTTCGCGCGGGGTTGTCGATCGAAAACTAATCGACGCTATCGCGTCTTCTTTTGTCAGCGGCGCAAGGCCGGAAACAGGCCTACGGCCGCTAACAAAAGCCACCCGCTTCGCGGGTGGTCGTTTACTCCTATCGGATTCTTCCTTCTCTTCCTGGCCTTCATCATCGCCGCGCCGGCCTTCGCGGGCGGGCAGGCGGATATGATTCTGTACAACGGCAAGGTGATCACGGTGGACGCCCGGGACAACATCTTCCAGGCCGTGGCAATCAAGGACGGCAAAATTCTGCAAACCGGAACCGACGCCGAGATCACGCTGCTGGCGGGGCCGGGGTGCAAGATGATAGACCTCAAGGGGAAAACCGTCACCCCGGGCCTGATCGATTCCCATTACCACATGATGTATTACGGCGCGCAGTTCTGGCCGGGCTACCTCGACATACGCCATCCGAAGGTCAAGTGCAAGGCCGAACTGCTGCAAATCGTCGGCGATTACGCCAAGACGTTGAAACCGGGCGAATGGATTTCGGGAAACCAGGGTTTCACTTTGCAGAAAGACGAGACGCTTGACCGGCACGACCTCGACGCGGTCGCGCCGCACAACCCGGTGTACGTCCGCCACTCGAGCGGCCAGTATTCCGCGGTCAATTCCGCGGCGCTCGACACGGCGAAAATCGACAAGAACACGCCCAATCCGCCCGGAAGCCTGATCGCGCGGGACGCGCAGGGCGAGGCCACCGGCATTTTGTCCCATTACCCCGCCGAAAACCTGGTGGGCCAATACGCCACGGGTTACGGCGACCGCAGCGATGAGCAGCTGCGCGAGGACATCACGATCGGCCAGGAGAAATGCCTCGAGGCCGGCTACACCTCCATTCAGGACGTGATTGTCGGGCAAAGGGAACACATCCAGCTCTACAAACAATTCGCCGACAGCGGCCTGCTCAAGGTGAGGCTGTACACCATGCTGTATCTCGATTACCCGGCGCAGGCCGACTCGTTCGCCAAGAACTTCAAGCCGATCGACTCGGGCCTGTTCCGGTTCGGCGGCTGGAAAATGGCCATGGACGGCGGAATTTCCGCGGGCACGCTTCTTCTGTACGACAAGAGCCTGTACGCTTCCCGGATCGCCTACGCATACCACTCGCAGGAAGACCTGAACCGCATGGTGAAAACCCTTTACAACACTGGCCTCCAGGTGGCGGTTCACGTATCGGGGGACGAGGGGATAGACATGACCTTGACGGCGTACGAGGAAGCCGTGAAGGCGAACCCGCGGCCCGACCCGAGGCTGCGCATCGAGCACGGTCTGTTCCCGTCCGCGTCCGCGCTGCAGCGCATGAAGGCCGGCAACATCATCCTTTCCACCCAGCCCCAGTGGATACTCTGGTACGGCGAAGGATACGTCCAGGCCACGAACGACGAGACCATGAAACACCTCCTGCCGCTCAAAACCATGCTGGACGGAGGAATCCACATCGCCTTCGGGTGCGACGTGCCCGCCTCGCTCTACCAGGAACCCAAGTACGCCTTCCACGGCGCGGTGATGCGCAAGGGCATGCCGTCGGAAACCGTCCTCAATCCGCCGCAGAAGCTCTCGATCCGGGAAGCCCTGCGCATCCACACCATGGGCTCGGCCTACGCTTCGTTCTCCGATTCCACGACGGGCTCGCTGGAAGCGGGGAAATTCGCCGATCTCGTGATCTGGTCGCATGACATGTACACCATGGCCCCGTCGGAGGCGCTCAATCTGGCCGCCGAAATGACCATCGTGGGCGGCGAGATTTTGTTCGACGACGGGAAAAACCAGGTCACGTCCGTCTCCGCGCACGGCGGTCAAAAGGGCGTTCCGGAGCAATGCACCCTGTCGCAGAATTATCCCAATCCGTTCAATCCGTCCACCACGATTCAATTCCACATTCCCGCCGCGGCGGACGTCGAGCTGGCCGTCATGGACGTGCGGGGCAAGAAGATCGCCGCCCTGGCCGACGGGCGTTTTGACGCGGGCGCCCATTCCATACAATGGAACGGCCGGGATGAAGGGGGAAAGCCCATGCCCGGCGGCGTTTACATGATTGTGTTGAAATCCAACGGCTTCAGGGAAGTCAAAAAGCTTGTTCTTATCAAATAGGGCAGGATATGCGGGAAGGGGTGCCGGATACAATGAATCATGAGTATCCGGTTTGGCCTTGAATATAATATAACAATTGGAAAATTCTTTTCGTCTTTGCGAGTCCCTCCCGCCAGGGCAGGTCGGGGTTTTCGATCGTGACCATGTCGGTCCCGACAGGTCGAAAACCAATTGACGCTATCGCGTCTTCTTTTGTCAGCGGCGCAAGGCCGGAAACAGGCCTTCGGCCGCTAACAAAAGCCACCAGCCTAGCTTGGCCAATCTATCATATGTTTTTATATTGAAGGCCCGCTTCGTGGGTGGTCGGTTACTGATTCAGTCGAAAAGCCCCATAGCCCCGAAGGGGCGATCTGTTCATAGCTGAATGTTTTTTAAGGCATTTAAGCCCCGTAGGGGCGTCCTGTTATTTTTGGGAATAGGAATTCGATGATGGTGGTTCTTTCATTTGTATTAACAGGCATTGTCTGCTCGCAGGGATTTGCCGCTTTTCTTTCAGAAAGAAAAGCGGCGGAAAAGAAACTTGCCTTTTTGAGAGCCCGTTTTCTGTTAATATCAGCCTTTCTTGAAATCCACCCTTCCGCTCCCCTCGCGGTCCCGCCTGTTTTATTTGATAAAAAGATTTATATCCACTGCAATGGCGGGACAAGCTCCACCCCATGGATGTGGATTTTATCTTGAATGGGAAGTATGGCCGGCAAAAAGGCGGAACGAAAAAAACTAAACAAAATCCAAATTCAAAAATTTAAAATCAGAAACGCACATGTCGAATATCAATTTCGTGCATACGTCGAATGACGGGGAAAAAGACAGGTGGAACACGACCGAGGTGTACCGCCTGGTCAGGGGGGAATGAAAGCTCGCCAGTTCGCACTGGTCGCGTACGCAGCCTGAAAGACGGTCTGCCGAATGAATTGAAGGTTTTAAAAATATAGGAAATCGGCCGCACATTTTCCTTGATGGCCCTTGCCCGCAGAAAATGAAAGATAAGATATGCCCAAACTCGACATCGTTGTCGCGCACCGTCTCACGCAGGCCGAAGCGGAGAAACGCATCAGGGACATGCTCAATGACCTGAAAACGCGGCATGCCGGTCAGATGAGCGGCTATCACGAGGAATGGGATGATTATTGCGGAAAAGTCCGTTTCTCGTCCATGGGTTTCGCCGTTTCCGGGACGCTGAAGGTGAAGCAGTCGCAGGTGGAGATCTCAGGGGGCCTTCCCCTGGCGGCGGTGTTCCTGAAGGGGAAGATCAAAACCGCGATCGAAGATGAAATGAAAAAGCTGCTGGCCTGAAGCAATTACGAATTGCGAATTTTGGATTGTGGATTTCCAATTGTGGATTTGAAAAACTCAACCTTTGGCAAGGCAACCATCCTGGTTTACAATCTAAAATCCGCAATCCACAATCCGAAATTTATAACCAATCTTAAGGTTTGATCCATCGGGATCGTCCACTTCCAATCATGCAATAGTGATTTTTCCCCGCCTTAAAAAAATAATATTGACATCATCGAAATATTTTTTTACTTTATTTTCAATTCGAATACCTATTTTTATCCTTCCACGTAAAAATATGCGGAAGTAAAGGGGATTGTGTGGAGATTTTTATATAATGACGGGTATGACAATTAAAAATTCAATCCGCGTCATTCTGGTTATCGCGCTTCATGCCGCGGTCAACCGGGGCAATGCGGGCGCTCAAAACGGAACCGGTGTTTTCACGGCCGAAGCCGCGCGCCCCATCGTCGAATTTCTGGCCGCCGATTCCCTCATGGGTCGGAACACGCCAAGCCCGGGCCTGGACAGGGCGGCCGAATACCTCGCGGGGCAGTTCAAGGCCGCCGGCCTCATGCCGGTGCGGGGCGGCTACTTCCAGCAGATTCCGCTGAACCGTGTCATGCTCGGCGATTCCAATTCCGTGCGCCTGACGGGGCCCGACGGCACGGTGGTAGAGCTCGCGTTCGGGAGCGGTTTCATTCCCTTCGAAATGACCGCCGATAAAACGGCCTCAGGAGGAATCGTTTTCGCGGGATACGGCATCCGCGCGCCCGAAATCGGATACGACGATTACGCGGGGATAGACGTCAAGGGAAAGATCGTCGTGGCGCTGAGAAGCGGGCCGGGGCTGTATGATCCGGAATCGCCTTTTTATTACATGCACGACCTCATGCACATCAAAACGGCGGAAAAAGTGCGCCACGCGATAGAACTCGGCGCCGCGGGACTGATCTTCATCAACAATCCGGTCGAAACCGGCATCTTCAAGCCGACCGGTTTTCCCTGGCCGGATTTTTTCAAGGGGCTTTCCGCCGGATCCGTGCCGGTCACCCCGGCCTCCACTGAAGAAAAGAAAATACCCGTCGTCCACGCCGGCGAAGAGGCCGTCCGCCTTTTTTTCGGGGACGTGGACAGGCTCAAGGGAATCGCCCTGCGCATCGACAGCACGCTTTCCCCCGATTCGTTCCCCATTCCGGGGGCACGCGCCGAAATCAGGACTTCGACGCGGGTGGAGCGGCTCGCCGCCCGGAACGTCGTCGGCTGGCTGCCCGGCCGGGATAAAAAAGAGATCGTCGCGGTGGGAGCCCACTACGACCATCTGGCTCCTTCAAGGGCCGGCGCCGGGGAGGACAGCATCATGAACGGCGCCGACGACAACGCCTCGGGCACGGCCGGACTGGTGCTTGTCGCGCGGGCGTTCGCCCGCTCGGGGCAAAGGCCCAGACGCAGCATTTTGTTCATCGCGTTCGCCGGCGAGGAAAAGGGGCTGTGGGGGTCGGAACATTATACCGGGGCGCCGCTGTGGCCGCTTTCAAAGACGGCCGCCTACCTGAACATGGACATGATCGGGCGCAACGCGGGGGACAGCCTGAAAATCGGCGGCCGGCGGCACAGCCCGGATCTTTATGAATGGGTTCTCGAGGAAAGCTCAGGCTCGGGGCTGCACATCGAGCCGTTCAAGGATTCCGATTCGTCCGGCGGAGACCAGGTCCCGTTTGACAGAAAAAAAATACCCACGCTTTTCTTCCATGCCGGAATCCACGACGATTACCACAAACCGGGCGATTCGGCCGAAAAGATCGATTATGAAAAGCTGGCGAAAGCCGCAAGCCTCTGCTACCGCGCGGCGAGGCGGGCCGCCGATGCCGCGAAACGGCCCGGTTTTATTGAATTGAAAAGCGAAAAGAACGTTCCATCACAACCATCAAGGAGTGTAAAATGAGAAAGGTCTTGACCTGGATGCTTTTCGCCGCGCTCGTTTTTTCGGCGCACATCGAAGCGAAGGTCCGGTTCGGATACCGGTTTGAAAACGGGAAAACCGCCAAATACGCCTGTGATTCCGAAACCAGGATCAACCAGGAAATAGCGGGCCGGCCCATGGTATCCACCATCAAAAGCGAAATCGGGGTTCTGTTCGAACCGACCGGCACGGCGGAAAACGGGGACATTTTATGCAATGCCTGGTTTGACAGGCTGGTCGTCCATTTCTCCAGCTCTTACATGGACAGCACGTTCGATCTGGCGGCGTATACCCGCAAGCGCGTAAAACTGGTCCTGGCTCCGTCGGGAAAGGTGATAAGCGTCGCGCCGGTCGATACCATGCCGGCCGCCGGCCCCATGCTGCAGATGATGGGCATCGACGCAGCGAATTTTTTCCAGAACGTGCTCATTCGCCTGCCGCAGGCCGAACTGGGCGAGAATGAAACCTGGGTCAACTCGGTTCCCGACACCGTTCAAATGAGCGGCATGGAGGTGATCGCCGCGCCGAAAGTGGAGTACCGGATATCGGGCCGCGATACCGTTTCGGGTTTTGACTGCGTGAAGGTGGAATATGCGGGGCCGGCGAAAACTTCGGGCAAGGGCAACCGCATGGGGGCCGACATCACTTTTGAAGGGGAAGGCAAGGTGGAAGGATCGCTGGCCTACGCCGAACAGAACGGGCTCGTCATCTCGGGCGAAACCCGTTCCGAGCAGCAGGCATCCATTGTCATGACCGGGGCGCAAAACATGACGATGACCCAGAATACCCATGCCGTCGTGAAAATGAGGTATGTTCCCTGACGCGCGTCCGCAAATCGAAGACCAAGGCCCTTGAATGAAACCTGATTCGGGGGCCTACCCATTCGGAGCGGGGGCGGCCGGCTCAGTCCATTGCGGATTTTTGATTGCTGATTTCAGATTAAAGCCGGCTTCAGCGTCCGGAATACCACATCGAAAGGATCATGCATATGTCGAAGATCAATAAAGTAAAACGTCCGGTCCTGCTGCCGGCGGTCCTTTTCATCGGCCTGCTCGCGGCATGCGCCGAACAGCCGCAGAAGGCCGGGGAACTGATCATCGCCAAAGAGAGGGCCGCCCTTGACCGGTGGAAAACCGGGGACACGTTCGGGTTCATCGACATCGCAGCCGATGACATCACCTATTTCGACCCCGGCCTGGAAAAACGGTGCGACGGAATCGAGGCGTTCAGGGGCCACATGGGTTCGTTCAAGGGCACGTTCAGTTTTCCCGGCTACGAACTCGTGGATCCGAAGGTTCAACTGTGCGGAGACACGGGCGTTTTGACGTTCAATTTCGTGGGTACGTCGAATGACGGGAAAAAGGACAAGTGGAACACCACCGAGGTATACCGCCGGGTCAGGGGGGAGTGGAGGCTTGCCAGTTCGCACTGGTCGCAAACGAAGCCCGGGAGCCGGTCCGCCGAATGATTTGAAGGTTTTTAAAAAACATGGGAAAGCGGATGGAATGATCTGTCCATTCCGAGTGATATGGTTTTTATATTTGTTGATAGTGATCCACTGCTCCTTTTCCAGGAATAGGGATTTGGTGGATGTGGTCCAGGGTGGACAATATTTTTATTGGTATTAACGGGTATTGTCTGCTCGCAATGATTTGCCGCTTTTCTTTTAAAAGAAAAGCGGCGGAAAAGAAACTTGCCTTTTTGAGAGCCCGTTTTCTGTTAAAATCAGCTTTTCTTGAAATCCACCCTTCCACCCTCCTCGCGGTCCCGCCTGTTTTATTTGATGAGAAGACTTATCTCCGCTGCATCGGCGGGACAAGCTCCACCCCCGGGAGGCGGATTTTATCCCGGATGGGAAGTATGGCCGGCAAAAAGGCGGAAAAAAAACAAAACGGAAAGTCAAAACAATAAGCTAAAATAAAAAGCCAAAATTGGAATCCAAAATCATGAGTGTCCTGTTTTGCCTTGAACATCAGATCACAATTGGGAAAGTCTTTTCATCTTTGCGAGTCCCGCCGTGGCGGGACGAAGCAATCCGAGAAATATCAGGGAG
>JBFZEN010000084.1:0-2834 GCA_041306805.1 bacterium | reverse complement strand
TTCCCTGCCCTTGAATAATGGACCGTCGTAATTGAAATACTCGCTGTCGTTTAAGGAAAATTCCGGAACCAATTTACGGAGATTTTCCGAAGATTCCAACCCTTCCTGGCAGTTTTGATTGGACGCGGGACTCCACGAGATGATGGGAGTTTTGTTCGTGCCAGCTCCGCGCACGTACACATTTTGATCCAGCTGTTTCAGCATCGGATTGCTGAGCCGTTCGCACAACGATGCGGGCTGCCACACGAACAACAGGGGCCGGTTGAAGGCGGCGTCGCTGGTGAACAGGTTGTTGACCATCACGTGGCCGTCCCGTTCGTCCACGTCCGGCCCCGTGCTCGAATGCCAGCCGAAAAGATCACCTTCGGCCTTCCGCGCATTGCGCCCGATGCAGGCCACGCTGTTGATGAAGGTATTGTTGTAGATCAGAACATCCGAGCTGTTGAGCGCCCAAAGCCCGTGGTCGCAATTGACGAACACGTTCCCGGCGCAAACGGCTCCTTTGGAGATTTCGAAGAAAAATCCGTTGTCGCTCGGCCAGGGCTGGTTCAGCGAAAACGGGCCGTCCATACGACCGACGTCTTCCACCCAGTTGTTCAGAAAAATGCCGTCCACATTGCCGACGTCATACCATATGCCGTTGGAGTTCGGAAGGTCGGTCACCAGATTGTCCCTGCAGGTGACCCGGTAGCATTGGTTGAATATCTTCACCGCCGCGGGGTAATAGCCGTTGATGTTCTCGATGTTGTTGCGCGTGAAAATGTTTTTCTCGAACAGCACGTCGTTTGAAGCGATCAGGTAGACGCCTTCCGTGCTCGTGTCGCTGACGCGGCAGTGCCGCATCGTCATGCGGTCGCCGCGGAAGTATCCTGCGACCCGGGAACAGTATGAAATGGTGCAATGCTCCAGCGTGGTGCCCGTGACCTGCTTTCCGTGATCGGCTTCGTTTGAAAGGCCCTCGGGTTCGGTTCCTTCGATTTCAAGGGCACGGTAGGCGTATTGCGTGAACGTGATCCCTCGGATGACGTATCCCTTCCGGTCCGGCTTCCTGCCGTGAACCTCTCCCGTGGTCCGGACGATCGCGCTGTTGAAGGCGGTGATTTCGACCAGCCGGTTCGTCGGATCGGCGCCGGTATAGACCAGGCCCGCGTCATAGTCGATGTAGAAGGTGTTCTCGTCGACTTCGCCTTCCCAGCCGACGGCCTGCAGGAACCGCCCGTCCACGAACACCATGTCGTTGTTGAATCGGACCAGCGGCGTTTCCTTCCCCGAGCGGTTCCGCTGCCACCATGAGTCGGGTTTCGAGGGGAACAGGCGGGACCACGGCGTGGTCCACAATCCGTTCCTCAGGTTTGTCCACTGGGAGGCGACGAGGGTCCCCTTCAGCACGGGCTGCTCGTCGGCGTACGGCTGTATCGTGATCCCCTGGTTCAGAAACAGATGCCCGGTGCGGTAGGTGCCTCCCCGCATGACGATGGCGTCTCCCGTGCATACCCGCTCGATGGCCGATTCGAGCGTGGTCGGCTTGTCCAGAGTAAGTCCCATTTCCCCGGCCTGCCCGTCCGGCGCGACATAATAAACGGTTTTCGCGGACCTGGGCAGGGTGTACTTCTGCCGGACCGGTCCGTAGGGTCCTCCGGACGGCTGCGCGCCGAGCTGAATGAAGGCAGCGCATAAGATGACGCATCCGATTCCAGA
Source organism: bacterium (assembly GCA_041306805.1). Taxonomy (GTDB): domain Bacteria; phylum Zhuqueibacterota; class QNDG01; order QNDG01; family DTFT01; genus JBFZEN01. The sequence continues at coordinate 1,136 of JBFZEN010000084.1, read as the reverse complement.
TCGTTTCAGACGTTTCACCGGTTTCGCGCAAGACCGGTGCTTTTGCTGCGGACCGCAACCGCATTTTACGTTTTGAGTGCCTTTCATGATGAACACCTTTCCAAATAATGGTAATAAAACTGATAAAAATTCCGGAACATTCAGAGTAATTCCTTGTTGCATTCCCGTCATTTAAATAAAACTATCTTCTTTACCTGAACCGCATTATCCGTTTTTAGCAGAAGCATGTATATTCCACCCGCAAATCTGCTGCCATCAAAAAAAACTTCGTGCTTGCCTGCATGCGAGACCCCCTCGAACAATGTCACTACCTCCCGTCCCATCAGGTTGAAAACCCGTAGACAAACATAGCCCGTCTCTGGATTCGAATATGGAATGCATGTGGCCGGATTGAATGGATTCGGATAATTTTGATGGAGCCTTAAGCCTGAAAATGTCGAGCCTCCTGGGGGATCTCGCAGGGCATCGGTTCCGGAATCAGAACCGGTTTCAAGCCAGGTTGAAATCCTCGCGTTCTCAATGCCTTCCTGCGCCTTCCATCGCTGGTATGCCTCGGGCCACCAGTGGTACAAATCCCCCAGCGGAAAGCCCCCCATGCCGGCGGTCATGGCCGCACGGTTTATATGTGCCAGATTCTCCTCCAGGGGCCAGCGCTGGTCGCAACTGTTCTGCGGTTTCCAGGCCCAGCTGGTATCCCTGCTGTTGTCCCATTTATTGAATAGGAATATTTTGACAACGTTCGTATCACTCGGGGCGAGAATAAACCCCGGATTCACCGAATCGAAAAGCATCGACCGGTTATTTTATTAATAGCAGCCTTTTTATACTGGTATGACGACCGGCATCCAGTTTGCAGAAATATACACCGTTGGGCAAATGGCTTCCGTCCATTTTGACTGAGTATTTCCCGGCTGACAATGGCCCGTTGACCAAAGTCGCGACCTCTCGTCCCATGCCGTCATATATCCTGATCATGACCTGGCTGCTTTCGGAGATTCGATAATCAACCGTTGTGGCCGGATTGAACGGATTGGGGTAATTTTGCGTCAAAACCGGGCTTGAAATCGCGGGGTTGAATTTGCCTGAAACACCGGTGGCTTCCTGTTTGATGAGCTGCAGGTCGCCGCTGTCGGGCA
>JBFZEN010000083.1:0-15421 GCA_041306805.1 bacterium | reverse complement strand
ATCCCTTCAACCCCGTCGTGACCATGACCTACCAGCTGCCCGAAACGGGCCAGGTGCAGGTGAACGTGTTCAACAGCCGGGGCGAGTTGATGAAGGTGCTGGCTGAAGGCACCCAGGAAGCCGGTTATTACACGGTGACCTGGAACGGCAAGCGGAACGACGGCATGCAGGCCCCAAGCGGCATGTATTTCATCCGCATGCAGGCCGGCAGCTTCAATAAAATGCAGAAGGTCATGCTGCTGAAATAATTCCCCATCCATCCATGCACGGAAATGAAAAGCCCCTTGCCGTAAAGGCGAGGGGCTTTTTTCTATCTCTCAAATCCTTTAAGAGTCCCAGTATCTTAGGTGATGCCGTACTCCTTCTGGTCCGAGGAGTTGGTCCAAGACAAGCCTGCAATCTGTTGAACAATTGCATTATAGTTTTATCTTTGTATCGGTCATTCATTTTTTGCACAGCCATTGGTAATCGTGTGCTTGGAGTTTAAAAAACGGAAATCCCGGGATTCATCCCGGGATTTCCGTTTTTTGTGGAGACGGTGGGAATCGAACCCACGTCCGAAAGAGAGCCACCAGCGAGCCCTACGTGCGTAGTCAATCGATTGCATCTCGCCGGACGCACCCGGTTGACAGGGACCGTCCGGCCAGCCCGAGAACGCTTCGCCGCCGCCGTTCAGGCGCCGGCAGCGGCATACCCGCCTTTAGCGACGCCCCTCGGAGGCCTTGGCAGGAAAAGACCCCCGGGAACGGACCGCCTAGGTTAAGCTAGGCAGCCATGGCATACGAGTAATCGTTGCCTTTTATTTGGTTTTCCCGGCTGTTTAACCAGGATCCAGGAACCTGGACACGCATTCTCCGGCACCCCTGCTTCCGTCGAATCCTATTCGTCCCCATTGTCAAAGAACCGATAGATTATACCATTCAAGATATAAAAAGTTTCCGTCACTGTCAACTGTTTTACTCTTGGGGGGGCAATAATCACGATGGAAGCATACGGAAGGGCGCGGATTCCGGGACGCAAATTCATGATCCGGTGTTCGTTCCATGTTTTTTCCCGTGGGCATCTTTTTGTTTTGTTTTATGATATTTTCAGGTTAAATTAATTCAATCCGCACTGAAACCGGGCGGATCCGTTCAATCAAAATGCGTTCGATTCCACAACGTTTTTAATAAATTAAAAAGGAGAAAACAATGCCGTCTCTGTGGGATGATATCAAGAGCAAAGTCCAAAAGGGCGTGGCCGTGGCCGCGGACAAGACCGACGAACTTCGCAGGATCGGTAAGGTGAAGGTGGACATCATCAACGTCAAACGGTCGCTCGACAGCGGTTACAAGGACCTGGGCATGGCCGTGCACGAGCATATTTCCGCGGGAAAAAAGGGCGACGTCAAGCAGGAAGCCAAGATCAAGGACCTGGTCGCCTCCATCGACGGCTTCGTGAAAAGCCTCGCCGAGAAGGAAACGGAAATCGAAAAAATCAAGCAGGATGCCGCGGCCAAGAGAGCGGCGGGTGCGGACCATACGGCTTCCGGTACGGACAAGACCGCATAGGTTTTCATTTCAGGGAACGTGCCTCCAAATGCGACGATGGTCCCGCCCATGGTTCAACCCGCTTCTGCTTATCGCGCTTCTGGCCGCCCTGATGCTGGGGTTCGCCAGGCCGGACCGTTTTATATTGCGGTCCGACACTGCGCGGGCTGCGGCGACGGACCCGGTTCCGGCCGTCCCTGACACTGTTTTCTCCATCGCCGCCGTCGGCGACGTGATGATGGAAGGCGCCGCGCTTTCCGTCATACGCGAAAAGGGGCCCGACTATCCGTTCGACGGCACACGGTCACTGCTTCAGGACGCGGACGCGGCCATCGCCAACCTCGAGGCGCCGTTCGGCGGAGGCGGAAAACCGTTCAACAAAACCTTCACCTTCCGCGTGCCTCCGGAGTTCGCCGCGGGCGTCAGGAATGCCGGGTTCGACATTTTAACCCTGGCCAACAACCACATCCTCGATTACGGCCCTTCCGAACTGAAATCGACCCTGGCGGTTCTCGACAGCCTGAAACTCGCCCATTGCGGAGCGGGCATGAATCGGGCCGGGGCGGAAGCGGAAGCCGTTTTCAGGAAACCCGGCTGGACGGTCGCCGTTCTGGCCTATTCACTGACGTATCCCGAGGCGTTCTGGGCCACCGCGTCGCGCTGCGGCACGGCATTCCCCGTCAGGGACGCCCTGAAGAGGCGCATCGCCGAAATCAGACCTTCAGCGGACCTTGTGGCGGTGTGCTTCCACTGGGGAAAGGAGCTGGCCAAATTGCCCCTGCCGTATCAGCGGGAATTCGCCAGGCTGTCCATCGATTCGGGCGCCGACCTGGTCATCGGCCACCACCCCCACGTGCTGCAGGGGATTGAATTGTACAAGGGCAGGCCCATCGTATACAGCCTCGGCAATTTCGTCTTCGGCAGCAAAAGCGAATCGTGCCGCGAAAGCGCCATTCTGAAGGTTTTTTTCACGAAAGCCGGTTTCCAGCGCGGCGAACTGGTCCCCATTTCCGTGTACCACAGGGAAGTGCATTTTCAGCCCCGAATTCTCGAAGGCGAACGCCGCGACCGGGTGATTCGTTTCATCAATTCCATTTCAAAAACCCTCAACAGCGGAAGAGAACCGCTTTCACCAGACGGGACGATCATTCCCGGCGGGAGCGCGGCCCATGCAGAACAAACCGTTTTCGCTGAAGCCGATTCTGTCGGAAGCCGACATCCATAAACGGACGGCCGAGATCGCCGACCGGATCGCGCGCGATTGCCCGAAAAGCGCGGACGGCGAAATCGTCGTCATCGGCCTGCTCAAAGGCAGTTTCGTGTTCATGGCCGACATGGTGCGGCTTCTGCATGCGCGGGGCATCAGCCTCGTGATCGACTTCATGTCGGTGTCGTCGTACGGATCGGGCACGGCGCCGGGCCAACTCGCGTTGTCCAAAGACATCTCGACCGACGTCGGAGGGCGCTTCGTCCTTCTGATGGACGACATTCTTGACACGGGCAATACCCTGTATTTCGTCCACAACCGCCTTGCTTCGCTCAAACCGGCCGTCCTCAAAACCTGCGTTTTCCTGGACAAGCCGGAACGCCGCAAAGCCGATTTTCATGCGGATTATGTGGGCTATACCGTCCCGGACCGGTTCGTTGTGGGTTACGGGCTCGATTACGACAACCGGTTCAGGGAACTGCCGTATGTGGCCGTGGTGCAGTTTGATAAATAGATCAAAAATTAAAATGAAAAAATTAAAAATGATATAATAGAAATCGGGAGAATCTCGAACTCAGATTTCAGAACATAACACTCCGTGCATGTTCCTTATTGTTGTCCATTGAAAAGGGGGGAGGAAAGGTCATATGGAAAGACGCACTTCGATCGTCATTCTGGCAATCGTGTTTTTAAGCTCGGCCCTGCTTTATCTGCTCAAGCCGCATCAACCTGAATCGAAAGATCCCGCGGGAACCTTCAGCATTTTCTTCAACCAGGTCAAAAAGCTCGACCGGAAGAAAATGGAAACCTATATGTCGGGTGAATTCGTCGATAAAATGAAATCAGTGGACACGATCACGTTCTGCGGCATGCTCCCGATCACGTTGACCGGCGTGACGATCGTAGACCAGGGCGGCGGGGAAGCCATTTTGCTGGTGAAGGGCAAAATGCCCTTCATCGGTCCGGTGGAGAGAAACATCCGCATGGTCAGGGAAAACGAGAAATGGAGGGTGGCGGAAATTTTAACACCCGACGAACCTTTGGAAGAGGAGCCGGGTGAGGCATACCCGTTCTAGCCGCGCTTCATGGCGATCTTTTTCTTCTCCGCAGGCATGAGCTCGACCGCGTAACGAAGGGCCGTGCGGGGCATGCGGTTTTTATTCCGGATGACATATTTGAAAACATCCTGTGGGTGCAGGCGGCTCGCCTCCTTGAGCAGCCAGCCGTATCCTTTCTGCACCATGTCGTCTTCGTCCCCAAGCAGCGCATCCGCGATTTCAAAAACGTCCGGGAGAAATTTCCCCTTTTTGGCCGGAACGATCAGCGACACGGCGGCCGCGCGTTTCATCCATCGGTTCCTGGAGCGAGTCCACGTTTTGACCTCATCGATGCATTCCGGAAGCTTTTCAAGCAAATCGCCCACGGAGTGGTTGCAGAAACCGTCGCATTTGGCCCAGTTGTCAATGTACAGGTCTATCCATTTCCTGAACACGGCCAGGTCGTTTTTCTCGAATTGGCCGGCGAGCCTGGGCACCCACAGGGTAACCATGGAAGCCTCCTCCATGAGGCCCGATCGAAGCAGGTCCTCGCACAAGGCGAAAATCCCGGTTTTACCCAGCGGCTTCACTTCCCCCCAGAATGCGCCGGCTATCCGGCGCACGGCCGGGGTTTTAACGCCGTAGCACGTCACCCCTTCCTTGAAAAAACGCTGGAAGCTCTTTTTCGCGGCGGGGTCCGCGTTTTTCTTCAGTTCGGCGCGGAGTCTTCTTATGGTTGAATTCATGGGTTTATTTCATTCATAAAAAATTGGAACATTTTTAATCCGCATCAATCCGTTGGTTCACCCAAATCCGTGTTCTATTCCTTATTTCACCAGGGTGATTTTTTATACCCATAGTAATTTGATTTCATTTTCTACTTCTTTAAATTCCTTATCTCCCGTAATCAGTTCGGCTCTGTTCATTTTTGCCAAAGCCGCTGCAAAACAGTCTGCATGGGATATTTTTTTAAATGCTTTAAACCGAACCGCTTCTTTTGCCATGGCTTTGTCGACGTTGATCATATCGATGGGCAGGGTTTGAATAATTTTTTCTAGTTCATCCGCTTTTTGAATTCCATATTCTCTCAATACGATATAATAAACTTCACCAAAATTCACCGATGTCATTAACAAATGGCGATCTTTTTCTTTTGATTCTATCAATAAAGATTCAATTTTTTCATATCCAGTCTCCTTTTCAAAAAAGGCCAAAAGAGCATGCGAATCGAGTACTCTTTTCATCTGTTCTTTTCCTCTTTTTTCTTGTCTCTTAAACGTTCATCAAGGAGCAAATTTGACAACTTGCCTTTGGATTCAAGCACTCCTGCCATTTTCTTAATATATTCAGAAGTAAGCGGTTTCAGAATTATTTCATTGTCTCTTTCCTCAACGTAAATTTTTGTTCCGCTTTTGATATTCCATTTCCTCCGGATTTTTGAAGGAATCACGATTTGGCCTTTGCTTGTTGCTGTGGTTGTAGGCATCGAATTCTCCTGTCTTATTTTTATAAATAATATAACATATTTAAAAATGTATGTCAAAAAAAGAATGAATTACTTTAAATTGTTGTCTTACATTCTATGAAAGGAACGATGCGATTTAGAGATATTGTGTTTGATATGACATATCCTGAAACAAACGGGCTTGACAATTATACCGGTAGGTTTTTTATTTGGAAAAGCACCTTTGATAGAGAGCCTGCTGTGTCACCACGGTACGCATGGATGAGGAGATGATCCGAAAATATATTCAATGGCAAGAGGGGCAGGATCACGGAATCGAACAGGGTCAATTGGGAATGCGGAGGTTCTATACGGTAATAATTCCATCGCATCTTTTGGGGCAATCATGCAAGCAGCCTATGGCGGCAGACATTGCCTTGATTCCTGAGGAGGGACTCGAACCCCCAACCTGGTGGTTAATCCCGCTGCGCGGGACTCTGCCATTGAGCTGGGGACTTGCCGTTTTTATTAATTCTTCGATGTAGGCGCGGTTTTTTCTCGATTTGATTTTTCTCTCCTTTAAGACAGCAGAGGATCGCGTTTCATGGGATTCGGAATATACCAAAATCCAAGGAGTACCGTGGCTGGTCCAGCGCACGAATCCGCTGTTGTGACGTAACAGCCGGATTTCGAGATTGTCGGTGTGACCGATGTAATAGCGGTCGATTTTTTTGCTGTACAGGATGTAAACGGAATATGAGGACATAAATAGAAAAATCCAACAAAATGTTGGATTTTTTAGCTCCTGAGGAGGGACTCGAACCCCCAACCTAGTGGTTAATCCCGCTGCGCGGGACTCTACCATTGAGCTGTTGATCATTCGAATTATCAAAGTCGGATTTTTTAGCTCCTGAGGAGGGACTCGAACCCCCAACCTAGTGGTTAACAGCCACCCGCTCTACCATTGAGCTACTCAGGAATCAAGCTACTCCGGAAAAACAAGCCTAACTAAAATAAAACAAATTTGAAAAAAGTCAAGCGATATTTTTGGAAAAACCATTAATTTCATTGACTTCGGGTCTATAAATTCCTAAATTAAAAATCTATGCCAAGCTCGAATATCAGAAATTTCTGCATCATTGCCCATATCGACCATGGAAAATCCACTCTGGCGGACCGCCTGCTCGAGGCGACGCACACGATATCGCCGCAGAACATGATGAACCAGGTCCTGGACGATATGGACCTGGAGCGCGAACGCGGCATCACCATCAAGGCCCATGCGATTACCATGCAATACGAGGCCAAGAACGGCAAGACGTTTCACCTGAATCTGATCGACACCCCGGGGCATGTCGATTTTTCATACGAGGTGTCGCGGAGCCTCGCGGCCTGCGAAGGCGCCATTCTGGTCGTGGACGCCAGCCAGGGCGTGGAAGCCCAGACCCTGAGCAACATCTATCTTGCGCTTGAAAACAACCTCACTTTGATTCCGGTCATCAATAAGATCGACCTCCCGAGCGCACAGGTCGAAAACACAAAAAAAGAGATCTCCGATATCCTGGGCGTGGCCGAAGCCGACATTCTGTCCGTCAGCGCCAAGGAAGGATTGGGGATCGAAAACGTGCTCGAAGCCGTGGTTCAGCGCATCCCCGAGCCTGCGGGGGATGAAAACGGCGCCCTCCGTACTCTGGTGTTCGACTCCGTGTTCGACAGCTACCGGGGAGCCATCGCGCTCATACGCGTCGTGGACGGCTCGATCGGGCCCGGCAACCGCATCCGGTTCATGTCGACGGGAAAGGTTTTCGAAGTCGACGAAGTCGGCCGATTGCTGCTCAGGCGGCAGCCCGAGGACGTGCTCAGGGCCGGCGAGGTGGGCTATGTGATCGCCAACGTCAAGAACCTCAAGGACTGCAAGGTCGGTGACACGATCACGTCGGAGAACAATCCGGCGCAATCCCCGCTGCCGGGATTCCGCGACCCCAAGCCCATGGTGTTTTCAGGCATGTTCCCGGCCATCGCCGAGAACCTCGATGAATTGAAAAACGCCCTCGAAAAACTGCAGCTGAACGATTCGGCGCTTGTCTACGAACCCGAGAGTTCCGCGGCGCTCGGCTTCGGATTCCGGGTGGGATTTCTCGGGCTGCTGCACATGGAAATCGTCCAGGAACGGCTGGAGCGCGAATACGGCCAGTCGCTGGTCAACACCATTCCCACCGTCGAGTACCGCGTGACCAAGAGCGACGGCAGGGTCATTCTCGTGGACAATCCCACCGACCTGCCGCCGGTGCAGGCAATCGAAAAAATCGAAGAACCGTACATCGACGCGCACATCATCGTGCCGCAGGAATTTCTCGGCAATCTGATGCAGTTGTCCCAGGAACGACGCGGGGTCTATTTGAACACGTCCTACCTCGATGCCACGCGCACCGACCTGCATTACGAATTTCCCCTGGCTGAAATCATTTTCGATTTTTACGACAAGCTGAAATCGCTATCGAAGGGGTACGCCTCGTTCGATTACGATCTTCTCGAATTCAAGGAATCGGACCTGGTGAAACTGGACGTGCTGATCAACGGGGATCCCGTCGACGCGCTGTCGATGGTCGTGCACCGCGAAAAGGCGTACGACTGGGGCAAGAAACTCACCCATAAGCTCCGCGAGCTGATACCCCGCCAGATGTTCGAGGTCGCCATTCAGGCCGCGCTGGGCTCGAAGATCATCGCCCGCGAGACCGTGAGCGCGCTCCGGAAAAACGTGACGGCCAAGTGCTACGGGGGCGACATCACGCGGAAGCGCAAACTTTTAGAGAAACAGAAGGAAGGCAAAAAGCGTATGAAACAATTGGGGAAGGTGCAGATTCCCCAGGAAGCGTTTTTGGCCGTCCTGAAAATAAAATAAAGAGGCACGCATGCGTTCGAATCCGGATCACCGGGGGGAAAAAGACAAGCAGCACAAGGGCGCGTTCCGCCAGTACCTCGACTCCTTTGTCGTGGCGCTGGGCATCGCGCTTCTCATCCGCGCCGTCGTGATTTATCCATTCCGCATCCCGACGGGTTCAATGGAAGATTCCCTGCTGGTCGGCGATTTTCTGCTGGCCAACAAGTTTGTCTACGGAATCCGGTCGCCCGACTGGATCGGCATTCCCTACACCAAGATCGGTTTCACCATCCCGTTTTTCCGGACGCCGGGTTTCCGCAAGCCGCAAAAAGGCGACGTGGTGATCTTCAAATATCCGCGCGACGTTTCCCTGAACTACATCAAACGCTGCGTCGCCGCCAGCGGCGACACGGTCATGGTGCGCAACAAGGTCCTCACGATCAACGGCGTTCCGTTTCCGAATCCGCCCAAATCAAAATTCATTTACAGCCTCTATCCGCCCGAATTCCAGGAATACAACATTTTTCCTCCCCGCTCGGGCAGCCGCGACCAGTACGGGCCCGTCCGCGTTCCGGCCCCGGGCGACACGTTCCATTTCACCGATTCAAACCGCTTTCTGTGGGCCGAACGGTTCCAGCTGGCCGTTTACGAGGGCCACAAGCTCGAATTCCTTTACCGGGGCCAGAAAATTCCGTTGAACCTCGAGAACCAGACCGAATGGCCGACCATCATCGAACGGTCCGGCGCCGGCGATTTCGCCATCGACGGCAGGCGGCTGAATGAAACGGCGTACACCGTCAAGAACAGGCACTATTTTTTGATGGGCGACAACCGCGACAACAGCCTCGACAGCCGCTACTGGGGGTTTCTGCCCGAACGCCTGGTCGTCGGCGAAGCCCTTGTGATTTACTGGTCCTGGAACGGCGACGTGCCGCTCTACCGCATATTCAAAAAGATACGATGGGGACGGCTTCTCAACCTGATCCATTGACGCCATGGCGGGCCTCTACATCCATATTCCCTTTTGCCTGAAAAAATGCGCCTATTGCGATTTTTATTCGGAAGCCGGGCGCAGCGGGCTCATTCCGTCTTTCGCGGTTTCGCTCGAAAAGGAATGGACCCTGTACACCCAATCCGTCGGCAGCCCCGGCGCATTCGTCGAGACGGTTTATTTCGGAGGAGGTACTCCCACGCTTCTGGAACCCGGGCGGCTGGCGCATTTTATGCGGGACGTGGGCCCGTTTCTGACCCACGGCGCGGGGACCGAGGCGACGGTCGAGGCCAATCCGGCGGCCGTGATCCCGGCGGCGTTCAAGGAATACCTGGATGCGGGGATCAACCGGCTCAGCCTCGGCGTTCAATCTTTCGACGATGAAGTGCTGCGCCTGCTGGACAGGCCGCATTCGGCGGAGCAGGCAAGGGGCACGTTCAAACTGGCCCGCAAGTCGGGTTTTCAGAACATCGGCATGGACCTGATCTACGCCGTTCCGCGCCAGACTCTGCCGGACTGGAAAGACGCCCTCGACCAGGCCATCGCCCTTGAACCCGACCACATTTCAACCTATGCCCTCTCATGGAGCTATTCCACGCCCCTGGGCAAACAGATCGAATCGGGCGCCCTGCCGCGCCCGAACGAGGACGAAGCCGCGGACATGCTGCTGGAGGCCTGCGACAGGCTTGAACGGGCGGGATACGAACATTATGAAATTTCCAATTTCGCGCGGCCGGGCAGGCGTTCGAAGCACAACGAAGGCTATTGGACGGGAAAACCGTATCTGGGCCTCGGACCTTCGGCGCATTCGCTCATCGGGAACAAGCGTTTCTGGAACGTCTATAACGTTGAAAAGTACATCCGCCTGCTGGGTGAAGACAAGCTGCCCATCGAGGACGAAGAGATGCTCAGCCCGGCCGACCGCAAGCTCGAAAGGCTGGCCCTGGGGTTGAGGACCAAGGAAGGCGTGTCCGTGTCGGAACTGGGAATCAAGGAGCAGAAAACGGCCGATCTGGTCGAGAACGGCCTGGCCGTCCTCAAGAACGGCATGCTCTCTCTGACATCCAAGGGAATGCTGCTGGCTGATGAAATTGCCATGGGATTGCTATAAAACAGTTTCAAGTTGGAAGAATGGCGATGGGTTATCGGGTTATCGGTTATTGGTGCGTGGTACTGGGTACTGGGGAAAGAAAGTCGGCGGTAAGCAGGAGGCAGGCGGCTAAGGGAATTCCGAATTCAAAATCCCGAGATTGCAGGATTTCATTCTTTTCAAATACATGCATAAAAAAACCCTCTTCCCATATCGAGAAGAGGGCGTATTCCGGACAATTGTTTTTTGAAAAACGCGGTTTTTATTTCAGCTTGGCCAGCATTTCCTGCGCTTCCTTCTTATACTGGGAGGCGTCCTCGTCCGTATCGGAAATGGAAAGGACTTTTTCAAGAGGTTCGCGCATCAAGTCCTTCTTGCCCATGAACTGGTAGGTGCGGGCCAGCTCGAGGTAGTGCTCGGTGTGGTTCGGGTCGAGTTCGATGGCCTTCTTGAAATTGGCCACGGCCTCGTCATTCGATCCGGGGGGCACGCCGCCGTACAGCACCTTGGCGAAGAATCTCAGCACGCCGCTCAGGTTCGCCAGATTCTGGTGCCAGCGGCCCAGCACATGATATGCAATGTCGTCGGTGGGATCGAGCGCGATGGCGGTGTCGACCTCGGCCTTGATGGCCTTCGACATGTTGATTTTCTGTTTTCCGCCCAGGAACAGGGCCAGGCGTCCCGAAGCCACGGCCAGCCTGAGATGGCCTTCCGAACCGTTGCGGTTAACCTGAATGGCCTTTTTGCATAAATCGGCTGCTCTTGTAAATTCGGCCTGTTTGGCGGCTTTTTCCTTGGCGGGAATCTTATCGGCGACTTCGGTAACCTGGTCGCCGGCTTTCCAGAGGGCTTCGTAATTGTTCGGTTCCGCTTCCAGCACCTGCATGTATGCCGCGACGGCCCCGGCATGGTCCCATTTGTCTTTCAGTGCGTCGCCGCGGGCCATGTCTTCGGCGACCGTGCTCTGGGCGAACGCGGAACCGGCTGCCAGCGCCAGCAAACCGAACAGAAAGAGGCTTTTTTTCATGATTTCCTCCAGGTTTTGTACATTTAAACGGTACGGTGGATGTCCGGAAAGCGGGAAACCGCTCGCGCCGGTTCCGCAACGCGTGACCATGGTTTGCGGAAGCACGATCGGAACACCCATTCCTGCATATAGGACATATCCATTAGATTAAGGAATCGTTCGGTAAAATACAAGGTTTTTTTTCATGACACAGCAGAACCGTCTCATCGTGCGCGGGGCGAGGGAGCACAACCTCAAGAACATCCACCTCGACATTCCCCGCGACAAGCTCGTGGTGATCACCGGCCTGTCGGGATCGGGAAAATCGTCCCTGGCTTTCGACACGATTTACGCCGAAGGCCAGAGGCGGTACGTCGAGTCGCTTTCGGCCTACGCCAGGCAATTTCTCGGCCTGATGGAAAAACCGGACGTGGATTCCATCGAGGGTCTGTCACCGGCCATTTCCATCGAGCAGAGGGCGACCTCGAAAAACCCGCGTTCCACCGTCGGGACAGTGACCGAAATCTACGACTATCTGAGGCTGCTGTTCGCGCGGATCGGCATTCCCATGTGCCCGCGCTGCGGCCGCAGAATCGAGAAGCAGACCGTCCAGCAGATCGTCGACACGGTGCTCGCGTTCGAGCCGGGCACCAAGATATACGTTCTCGCCCCTCTGGTGCGCGGACGCAAGGGCGAATACAGGGACGTCCTGGAATCGGTGCGCCGCGACGGGTACGTCCGCGTCCGGGTCGACGGAAAGATGACGGAGCTGGGCGGCGCCGTCAAGCTCGAGAAAAACAAAAAGCACGACATCGACGTGGTGGTCGACCGGCTCGTCGTGGATCCCAAAATCCACGAAAGGCTGGCCGATTCGCTCGAAACGGCGCTGAAGCTCGGCTCCGGCACGGTGCGCATCGACATCAACGGAAAAGAAGAGAGGCTGTTTTCAGAACATTTCGCCTGCGTGCACTGCGGCGTCAGCATCGAAGAGCCGGAACCGAGGATGTTTTCGTTCAATTCGCCGTTCGGCGCCTGCGCCGGGTGCAACGGACTGGGCACCATCACCCAGATCGATCCCGAGCTCGTCCTCCCCGATCCCTCCAAAAGCCTCAACGGGGGCGCGCTGGTGACGTGGGGCGAGATGCGCGAAGGCTGGTATTTCACCCTGCTCAAGGCGGTGGCTAAAGACTACGGATTTTCGCTGCATACCCCGTTCAAGAAACTCAGCCGCGAAATCCAAAACGTCATTCTCTACGGGTCCGGCGGGCGCGAGCTGCGTTTCGAATACAAATCGTTCAACAGGAAGGCCGAGGGCGTATTCGTCCACAGCTTCGAGGGCGTCATTCCCAATCTCGAGAGGCGGTACCGCCAGACCCAGTCCATGGGCATACGCATGTGGATCGAAGGTTTCATGCGCGTGCAATTGTGCCCCGAATGCAAGGGCGCCAGGCTGAAGCCCGAAAGCCTGGCGGTCAAGATACAGGACAAATCCATCAACGACGTTTCGCTTCTGTCGATATCGGCGCTTTCCGGATTTTTCGGGGGACTTCCCCTGACCGGGCGCGAAGAGACCATTTCCAGGCAAATTCTCAAGGAAATCCAGGCGCGCCTGAAATTCCTCATGAATGTGGGCCTCGACTACCTGACGCTCGACCGGGCCGCGGGCACGCTTTCGGGCGGGGAAGCCCAGCGCATCAAGCTCGCCACCCAAATCGGCTCGAGGCTGGTCGGCGTGCTCTACATCCTCGACGAACCGTCGATCGGGCTGCATCAGAGGGACAACGCGAGGCTCATCCACACCTTGACCGAGCTGAGAGACCTGGGCAACACCGTCATCGTGGTCGAGCACGACCGCGACACCATCCTCTCGGCCGATTACGTCATCGACCTGGGGCCGGGCGCGGGCGAGCACGGGGGCCAGGTGGTCTGCGCGGGCACGCCCGAAGAAATCGTCCGCTGCCCCGAATCGCTCACGGGGCGGTACCTGTCGGGAAAAAAGACCATTCCCGTGCCGAAAGCCAGGCGCAAGCCCGACAGGCATTTTCTCGAGCTGAAAGGGGCGGCCGGCAACAACCTTAAAACCGTCGACATCAAGATTCCCCTCGGTCTGTTCGTCTGCGTGACGGGCGTGTCGGGATCGGGAAAATCGTCCCTGATCAACGAGACGCTGTTTCCCATTCTTCTCAAGCATTTCTACCACAGCAAGGCCGTGCCCCTCACCTACAAGGCGATCAAGGGCATCGAGCACATCGACAAGGTCATCGACATCGACCAGTCGCCCATCGGCCGCACGCCGAGGTCGAATCCCGCGACGTACACGGGCGTGTTCACGCCCATCCGGGATTTGTTCGCCCAGCTGCCCGAGGCGAAGATGAGGGGATACAAGACGGGGCGGTTCAGTTTCAACGTCAAGGGCGGGCGCTGCGAGGCTTGCGAGGGAGACGGCATCATCAAGATCGAAATGCATTTTCTGCCCGACGTGTACGTGCCGTGCGAGACGTGCAAGGGCGAAAGGTACAGCCGCGAGACGCTGGAGGTGAAATACCGGGGCAAGTCCATCGCCGACGTGCTCGACATGACGGTGGAAGAGGCCTTGCGGTTTTTCGAGCGCATTCCGCCGATATGGAGGAAACTCAGGACGCTGCACGACGTGGGGTTGAGCTACATCCACCTCGGGCAGTCCGCGACCACGCTGTCGGGGGGCGAGGCCCAGCGCGTGAAGCTGTCCACGGAACTCTCCAAGGTCTCGACGGGGAACACATTGTACATTCTCGACGAGCCGACGACGGGCCTGCATTTCGAGGACATCCAGATGCTTCTCACCGTGCTCAACCGGCTGGTGCAGAAGGGCAACACCGTGCTGGTGATCGAGCACAACCCCGACGTGGTGAAGACGGCGGACTGGATCATCGACCTCGGTCCCGAGGGCGGCGACGCCGGAGGCCGCATCACGGCCTGCGGCACGCCCGAAGACGTGGCGAAAGTCGAAACGTCGTATACGGGGCGGTTCTTGAAAAAGGAGTTGGGGAGCAAACGTCTTTAATGAATACGGCTCGAATCAGTCCGTTCAAGGCGGCTTTCATTTTCACCGCGGCCACGGCGTATTTTTACCTGCTTCTCTTCACCCTGCGGCCTTTCCTGAAATCCGCTTTCACCATGAACCCGGCCCTGTGCTGGTTCATCACCGGATATTTTCTGTTCATCCCCCTGTTTGCCCTCGCGCTGGTTCTGGCCGGAGCCGAAGGGAACAGGAAGATGAAACCGATCATGGCGGCGTTGAACCTGCGGCCTTTTTCGAAAAAAGACCGGCTCTATTCCGTCACCGGCCTTCTGCTCGTGCTCGTATTCACGGCGCTGATTTTCGGAGTTTCGTCCATATTGAATAAAAGATGCGGCATCAGGCCGTTGGACACGACTCCCTGGTTTATGGAAATGCGCCCTTTCCGGGGAGCCGAAAAACTGCTTTTGCTGGTCTGGCTGCCCATGTTCTTTTTCAACATATCCTGCGAAGAATTGCTGTGGCGGGGCTATATACAGAAAAGACTGCGCGGACGGTATTCATGGCTCTTGTGCTCGCTTCTGTGGCTCCTTTTTCACCTGCCTTTCGGTCTCGATTTGATGATCATGCTCGTTCCCGCGATCCTGATCATCCCTTACGCATTTCACAGAACCCGCAACACGCTTGTGGGCATATTCATCCATGGAGTTTACAACGGACCCCTGTTGGTTGCCGTTGCGATGGGATGGATACGATAGCGGCAGGGACCCCTCATATGGCCGGATGGATGCCGTCATTCCGCGAACGACGCGCAGGCGTGAAGCCATTTCGCGGAGTGTTCAAAAAGGAGAAAAGCATCAGAAAACAGGCCTCCCGATACAGTCTTGGCCAAGGACATTCGGTTATCCGGGCAATAATAAAAAGAAAATACAATCCCTATTTTTCCATTGACATTCCCATTTTTATATCTTAAATTTATTAGTTTTCGTCTTAAGAAAACCTGTTTTTTAACCTTTATTTTTGGAGGACTTAGGAGATATGTTTCAAGGCATGATGTATGGAATGAACGGCTTCGAGCAGGTCGCCATCATGAGCGTACTGGTCGTGGCCGTTCTGGGTCTTTTGTACGCACAGATGCTGCGCAAACAGATCATGCGCGAAGACAAAGGATCCGCTAAGATGCTGGAGGTGTGGAACGCCATCCGCACAGGCGCGGACGCCTATCTCAAACGCCAGCT
>JBFZEN010000082.1:0-4591 GCA_041306805.1 bacterium | reverse complement strand
GTCCCTTCTTCGACAGTACCTGCGTGATCGCCGCCGTCAACGTCGTCTTCCCGTGATCCACGTGACCGATCGTCCCTATATTCACATGCGGCTTCTTACGCTCAAATTTCGCCTTAGCCATATATTCATCCTCCGTGTCGATTTCGCACAATAAAAAATCCTGAGCCCACGACCAGGATTGAACTGGTGACCTCATCCTTACCAAGGATGCGCTCTACCGACTGAGCTACGTGGGCCTGGGGCTTTTTTTGTTAATCATTTAAAAATGCTTCACTAAAGAAAGTTTTACCCAGGCAGCAAAGCTTTTTAGGTTAATAAAAAAAAATGAAAAATGCAAGTGAAAAATATCACATTTTTCTTTATTTTGGAGCGGGAAACGGGATTCGAACCCGCGACATTCAGCTTGGAAGGCTGATGCTCTAACCAGCTGAGCTACTCCCGCAAATCGATACCTGCGCAACCCGCAGTAGAGTACCACTAAAAACCATGATCATGAACGCTGAAACGGGCGGGCAATCTGACCCGTCGGGCCGTAAAAAGCCCTTTCAAAAAAATTTTCCCGGATTGTCCTTCACCCATAGCGGGCTTTAAACGGCCCGATTTTGTGGAGAGGGGAGGATTCGAACCTCCGTAGGCTTCGCCAACAGATTTACAGTCTGTCCCCTTTAGCCACTCGGGAACCTCTCCATGACACTGCAACCGCACAAATCGTTTTGCCGACTTAAAAGACCTATTGGCAGTATCTTCAATAAAAACAAGGTGTCGCGACAATACAAACCAACTGCATCTTGCTCTTAAAATGTCGGCAACTCGAATCGCATGAGCTGGCGATAGGAATTGAACCTACAACCTGCTGATTACAAATCAGCTGCTCTGCCAATTGAGCTACGCCAGCAAAATGTACTTTGCGACAAACCTAATTTTAAGCAAAAAAAACTTCGTTGTCAATGAAAATCTTAAAATCCGGCATATTGGAGACAATAAAAAAAAGAATGCGGCCTGATGACTTTGGCTCCTTTTAGGCCTGAATGCCCTTTTTTTCTCTTGCGTCACGAATCACACCCGTCGCGACATCCGCTTCCCCGTCAATCGGCGGACCGCCGGATTAGTTTTTATTTGTGTTTTTTGATTTTTCAGGTTAACTTGTTTCAACCAGCGGAGTAAAATCCCGTCATGAAAAACAGCTTGAAAATTCTCGACGAAAACCGCGCCGCAGCCGTCTGGCTGGGAATCGTCTGTTCGCTCGCCTTGTTATTGAGGGGATTCTTTCTCTCTCAGCCCATGCGTTTCGACGAAGCCTGCACGTTCCGCTATTTCGTGAAAAACGGATTCGTCCATGTCTTTTCGTACACGGTCCCGAACAACCACATTTTTCACTCGCTGTGCGCGTACGTATCCACTGCCGTTTTCGGCGGCCATCCGGCGGCCCTGCGCCTGCCCGCCCTTCTGGCCGGACTTGGGTCCATTCCATGCGCGCTGGTCCTGTCGCGCCTGCTCTCGAAACGGGACGGCGGTTACCTGGCTCCCTGTCTTCTGGCGGCTTTTCCATACATGATTCTCTACGACACGAACGCGCGCGGGTATTCGCTGGTCGCCCTGCTCAGCCTGCTTCTGGCCGTGGCCGGGCTGTCTTGGCTTTCACGTCCGTCCCCCGGGCGCCTTCTGGCTGTTTCGGCCGTTTCCGCGCTCGGCATGTGGACCATGCCTTCCTTTCTTTTCGCGGCCGCGGGATTGTATTTCTGGATGGCCGCGCTGTTCGTTTACAGAAACGGACCAAAGCGCCTGTGGACGGCCTTCATCGTTCCATGCGGCATTTTCACTTTGGCCGGGACGGCCGTTCTTTATCTGCCGACCGTCTTCATCAACAAGGGCATACACACCCTGACGCAGAACAGCTACGTGGCCGATCTGCCCTGGAAGGACTTTTTCAGTGCGATGCCGGCGCACCTGAAGCAGACCTACTCCCTGTTTGTCCGCCACCTCCCCGCATGGCTGCAATGGTCGCTTGGAGGGCTGATTGCGGCCGCCGCCGGCTTTTCAATCAAAAAAAAGAACATGGAAATTCTATTCCTGCTTCCGGCCCTGGTCCTCGGATCGGCCGCCGTGCTTCTGCTGAAGCATGCCGTGCCGTACGACAGAACATGGATTTTCTTCATCCCGTTTCTTCTCGTGCTTGCCGACGCCGGTTTCTCTTTCCTGACCGGTTTTCTCCGGCCCCGCCTCCGCATGGGGCTCCTGTTCCTTATTTTTCTTTTGACGTGCGCCTGGGGTATACGCTCCGTAAACAGGAATGCCGTGGGCCGGTTTCCGGACACGGGGGCCTTTCCCGAAGCGCCCGTCCTGGTCCGGTTTCTGGCTCCCGTTCTCACGCCGAACGACCGGGTCATCTCACAGTGCCCGGCCGATGAAACCATACATTATTATATGGGGTATTACGGCGTGCCGTCGTCCGGCAGCGGGCCGGATACGACGGAGATCCGCCGTTTTTATGTGGTCAAGAAAAGCCAGTTTGGAATCGGGGACTTGACTCGGGACCGGGTGGTCCCGTTTCTGGAATACGTCAACGCCTCTGTTTACGTTTCCCCTTCAACGGACGCTCGCCCCGCCCCCGCCGAACCCCGTCATCCTTGAGCCAATCTGCAGCCCGGACCATTGGGCCCGGTTTACCGCAGGACCGGCAAATAACATTTTTCGATGTACTCTTTTGCCGAATCGGACCATAAAAACCGTTTCATAAACGCCCTTTTCTGCATATCCTGAAAAGCGTCCGGATTCGCGCTGTGGAATGCCTGCGCATCGCGCACGGCCTGGACCAGGTTTTCAAGTATGCGCCTGCGGTCCGGTCCGTCGAATCCGAATCCGGTTCCTTCCTTCGACCTGTAGTCGACGACCGTATCGGCCAAACCTCCGGTCCATCGCACGAGCGGCGGCGTGCCGGCGCTCATGGACTCCATCTGGGTGATGCCGCAGGGCTCGAAGAGACTGGGCATCAGGAACACGTCGCTTCCCATCGCTATTTGCCGGGCTTTCCCCGGATCGAATGCGACGATGGCAAGGTAATTCCCCTGGCGTCTGACGCCCTTCATGAACGATTCATATTCGGGTAGACCCGTGGCCAGTATGGCGACGTTCACGCCGGGGATTTCGAGGATGTGCTCCAGAACGCTCCGTCCGTCCAGCGGTTCGGCCAGAAGCCGGATTTTCTGCTCCACGGCTCTGCCCACGAAACCCAGAAGAAATCCGTCCGGATTCGCAAATTCTCCTGAAATCTCCTTTTTCCCTTTCTTTTTCGCCGCCATGATTTTGTCGAAACCCGCCTGCGTGGGACGCGACGCGTATTTGAACCCGTTGAGTATGCCGGTCAGCCGCCCTTCCGCGGCCAGCCGCCCGGTTACGCCCTGCAGGCCCTTGCCGCCTTCGAAAAAACGTTCGGGATTTTCGGGCCGGACGATTTCCCTGCAATAGGTGGGGCTGACCGTGTTGGCCATATGCGCCAGCTCCAACCCCAGGCGCAGGGCGTTGACGCTGTTCCATTCCCTCCGTGGATCGATAAAAAGAGGGCCGGTTATTTTATCTTCGAGGATGCGCATGATATCCAGGCGCTGAATAACCGACATGCCGATATTGCCCTGGTAGCCGATGTTGTGGATGGTGAGCACCCTTTTCTGGGACAGGCCTTCCATGGCCATGCGCCCAAAGAGATAGCCCAGCACCCAGTCGTTCACGTGGACAATGTCGGGATGAATCTGTTCGATCAGGCGGAGACAGGCCTCGGAAAAAAAAGAAAAACGGAGCATGTCGTCGTAGAAAGGAATTCCCTTGCTGTTCATGTACGGTTGCCCGTACAATCCTTCAAAGTAAGTTTCGTTCTTCACAAAATGGACCGGTACGCCGTCGAGTTCTCCCGCGAAAACGCCAACGGTCTCGCGCCTCCCGTTGTATTCCATATCGAACTCGAACCGCCTCGCGCAGGCATGCTCCAGCCTGACGCTGCCGTACAGCGGCGTGGCCACCTGGATGTCCACCCCCTGGCGCTTCAATGCGGGAGGAAGCTCCCCGGCCACGTCCCCCACGCCCCCCACTTTGGAGAAGGGTTTGCATTCGGCCGCGATGTAGAGAACTTTCATGAAAAACCTTCGGTGTCTAATAAGGAAATGAGGATCGCCTGTGTAATAACAGCATGAATATCCCTATACAATTGCCAATCAAGGAGGATGTGCTTTCAATCACATCCTCCTCCACGTCGTCCCGTCCTTCCCGTCTTCGAGCGCGATGCCGGCCGCCTTCAGGCCGTCGCGGATCAGATCGGCGGACGCCCAGTCCTTCTGTTCCTTGAACCGCCTTCGCAGCGCTATCACAATCTGCATCAGCCCGCCGGTCGTGTCTCCGCCTTTTTCGGACGGACTCGAAAACTTCAGGCCCAGAACGGTTTCTCCGAGTTCCGCGAAGAGTCCGTCCATCTGGGCCAGCGCCGCGGGCGCAGTGGCCACGGTCAGTTCGTCGTTCGCCTGCTTGACCAGTTCGAAGAGAACGGAAAGCGCCCCGGCCGTGTCGAAATCGTCCTCCATGCGTTCGAAAAACCTGTTTTTAA
>JBFZEN010000081.1:0-4598 GCA_041306805.1 bacterium | reverse complement strand
GTCCGAAAGACCTGACAAAAGAGGTTGCTGAAAAAACCGGTTTTAAGATTCTGACTCATCGGGTTGATTTTTTCGGCGTTTGCAGTGAGTGCCAAAAGCAATAATTCCTAACAGCCTATTTTTCAACCCTATATGGATTAGGATGTTTCGGGGCGATGTTTAAATGGCATGTTCCGCTCACGAAAAAAAAACTTGCCGGACCTCATTGACATTAGGCTTCCGCAGACATGTCATTTCAATAGTTTTATTAAGGAAAATTCTCCGGGATAAATAGGGCGGGTCGTAAGAAGGGTGGCTTCGCTGTCGGGCGGTTATACGCGGGAAGAAGCCAACAACCGCCTGCGCTGAAATCAGTAATCGGGTATGCCCTTATGTGTACGACATGAGGAGGGTGATACAAATGACCGTTTTCGAAGATAAAAGAAGCGACAAAAGAATTGCCTGCAATAACCCGGTACCGATTCAAATATCTTGTTTTAATTCAGAACGATCCGTTGAAGCGCAAGTGGTGGATCATTGCATGAATGGCGTATCCATTATATCTAAAAAGGCATTCTTACCGGGATCGGCAATCATATTGAAGATGGCGTACAGCATTGTGAATGGTTCCTGCAGCACTGATCTTGAGACCTTGCCGAGCGTAAGCATTGGAGAGGTGAAGTGGTGCCGGAAGCTACCTGCTGAATCGTCCACGACGTTTGGCGTAGGAGTCAGGTACTTTCCGAATGTTTATTAATTTTTTGATGTCATGAGAGCGCTACGCAAGGGAATGTTCATGAACCTTCAACGACGATACGCGATCGGCGCCGAATTGCAACCGGCCGGGGGCACGCATTTTTGCGTCTGGGCGCCTCGCCTGAAGAAAGTGGAAGTGGTGCTGGAGGCGGGTCCCGGTGCCCCGACCGCCTTACAACTGAATCCGCAGGCGGACGGATACTTTTCGGGCCTGGCCCCTCAGGCCGCCGAGGGCACTTGCTATCGTTTCCGGCTCGATGACGCCGGCTCTTTTCCCGACCCGGCGTCGCGGTATCAGCCGGACGGACCTCACGGAGCCTCTCAGGTGGTGGATCCTTCGGGTTACAGGTGGAACGACAACGAGTGGCAGGGCGTAGGCATCGAAGGCCAGGTCATTTACGAAATGCACATCGGGACTTTCACTAAGGATGGGACATGGCAGGCCGCCCGGCAAGAACTTGCGGAGCTGGCCGACTGCGGAATCACCGTGCTGGAGGTGATGCCCGTGGCTGATTTTCCGGGCCGCTTCGGATGGGGTTACGACGGAGTGGGGCAGTTTGCTCCGGTTCGGCTGTATGGAGAGCCGGACGATTTCCGCTGTTTCGTGGATGCTGCGCATCGAGCCGGTTTGGGGGTGATTCTGGATGTGGTTTACAACCATGTCGGACCGGACGGGAATTACCTGAAGGAATTTTCCACCGACTATTTCACCGACAGGTACAAGAACGATTGGGGTGAGTCCATCAATTTCGATGGCGAAAAGGCAAATCCGGTCCGCGAATTTTTCCTCACCAACGCCGCGTACTGGATCGAGGAGTACCATATCGACGGGCTTCGGTTGGACGCCACACAGGATTTATTCGACGCCTCGCCGGAAAACATCCTGACAGCCATCGGCAAACGCGTGCGGGAAGCCGCACGCGGACGAAAGACCATCATCGTGGCGGAGAACGAGCCGCAAGTCACGAAGCTGGTGCGTCCGGTCGAGAGCGGCGGCTACGGGCTGGACGCTCTCTGGAATGATGATTTCCACCACAGCGCCATGGTTGCGATGACCGGGCGCAACGAAGCCTACTATACCGACTACCTGGGCAAGCCCCAGGAGTTCATCTCGATGGTGAAGTACGGCTATCTCTACCAGGGGCAGCGGTACAAATGGCAGAAGCAGCGCCGGGGCACGCCCGGCCTCGGGCTGCCGCCGGCCAAATTCGTAACGTATATTCAGAATCACGACCAGATCGCCAATGCCGGCCGCGGTGAGCGGGTGCAATTCTTGACCAGCCCCGGCCGGCTGAGGGCGATGACCGCACTTATGCTGCTTGCGCCGGGAACTCCCATGCTCTTTCAAGGGCAGGAGTTCGCGGCATCAAGCCCGTTCTATTATTTTGCGGACCACCAGCCGGAGCTGGCCAGACTAGTGCGGGAAGGGCGGGCCAAGTCCCTGGCGCAGTTCCGCAGTCTGGCCACGAGCGAGATGGCGCCGTATCTGGCCGACCCGGCAAATCCCGCTACATTCGAGCGGTGCAAGCTGGATTTCAGCGAGCGCGATCGCAACCGCGGCTTATATGATATGCATCGGGACCTGCTGCGGCTGCGCCGCGAAGATCCCGTTTTCAGCGCCCAAACTCCGGGCGGTGTGGATGGGGCCGTGCTTGCCGATGCGTGCCTGTTGCTGCGCTTTTTCGGTCAAGCGGGTATTGATCGCCTGCTCTTGGTCAACTTCGGAACGGATCTGCATCTGGATCCGGCGCCGGAGCCGCTGCTTGCACCGCCGGAGGGGATGAAATGGCAGATATTGTGGTCGAGCGAGGATCCCCGGTACGGTGGTACCGGTACGCCCGGTCTCGATTCCGAAGACAACTGGCGCATCCCGGGGCATGCCGCGGCTGTATTGCGCCCAACGCCTACGGAGCAAGAAAGTCATGGCTGATCTGATTCGGGTTCTTGGTAACTGCGCGTTCTGCGATCCGGAATCGGATCCCCACTTGCGGAAAGAATGGCTGGTTACCAACGGCCTTGGCGGATATGCGTCGGGAACCGTGACGGGCGCCATCACACGCCGGTATCACGGGCTGTTGATCGCCGCTTTGCCCAATCCGCTGGGCCGCACGATGATGCTGAACGGACTTTCCGAACGCCTGCGTCTGCCGGACCGCCGCGTAGTGTATACGGGGGCGGAGGAGCTTGCGCACATCTCCCCGGAGGCGATCCTTGACCTGACAGAGTTCCGGCTGGAAGCCGGACTGCCGGTGTGGCGCTATGAAGTGGATGGGTTCGTTCTCGAAAAACGACTGATTCTTCCGTACCGGCAGAACACCGTGCACGTGACGTACCTGCTGCTCTCGGGGAAAGGCAAGCTGCGGTTGGGGCTGCGGCCGGCGATGCATTTCCGTTCGCACGATGCCCCGGTCAGTCAACCGCGTGCGACGTACTACAAATTATCCTTCTATGAAGACCAGTTTGAAATCACCGGCGCCGCGGATTTGCCCGTGCTGCGGCTCATTGTCCACGGCCCCTCGACGGCATTTACGTTCGACCGCAAGGAAACCTCATTGATTCCCTATCGCACCGAGCGCGATCGCGGATATGAATGGCAGGGGTCTCTTTGGAGTCCCGGGTACTTCCGTTCGGACCTGGGCGAAGGCGACCGGACGACGCTCGTGGCATCGACCGAGGGGTGGGACATAATCCGGGGGCTGTCACCGGAAGGCGCTTTCCGTGCGGAGCTGGATCGTCGCAAAAGGCTGCTGGATGCCGCTCCGCCCCCAGCACGGACTGGACCTGCCGCGGAACTGGTGCTTGCCGCCGATCAGTTCCTCGTCACCCCCGTTGCCCGACTGGAAGACGCACGCGTCAGGGTTTCCGGAGATGAGATGTGCACCGTTATCGCCGGATATCCCTGGTTCACGGACTGGGGCCGCGACACCATGATCAGTCTGGAAGGACTCACGCTGATGACAGGGCGGCTGAACGAGGCGGGCCGGATATTGCAAATGTTCGCCCAATACGTGCGCGATGGACTGATCCCCAATATGTTTCCTGAAGGCGAGCGGGACGGACTCTATCATACCGCGGATGCGACACTGTGGTTTTTCCACGCCATCCACCGGTACGTGCGGATTACCAACGATCGCACGACGCTGAAGCAGGTGCTGCCCATGCTGATGGAAATCATCGCGCATCACCGGAACGGAACGCGGTTCGGCATCGGCATGGACCCGAAAGACGCGTTGCTGCGCCAGGGGCAGCAGGGATATCAGCTCACCTGGATGGACGCCAAGGTGGGGGACTGGGTGGTGACGCCGCGTCGGGGCAAGGCGGTGGAAATAAATGCGCTCTGGTACAACGCGCTGCGCCTGATGGCGGAGTGGCTGCGGGAAGAAGGCCAGGAGGCGGACATGCGCCGCATGAACGAGACGGCAGATCGCGTGCAAGCATCTTTCAATCAGCGGTTCTGGTATGAAAACGGGGGATATCTCTTTGATGTGGTGGATGTGGAAAACGGCGCCAATGACGACGCATGCCGGCCGAACCAGATATTTGCGATTTCGCTCGATCACCCGGTGCTCGATGTAGCGCGATGGAAACCTGTAATGGATAGGGTGACGGATCGGCTGCTTACGCCCGTTGGATTGCGGTCTCTGGCGCCCGGGCATCCGGATTATAAGGCAAAATACTACGGCGACCTGCGCTCCCGCGACGCCGCATATCATCAGGGGACTGTGTGGGCATGGCTCATCGGGCCTTATGTGGATGCATGGCTCAAACTGAATCGGGGCAAGGGTACGGGCGCCCGGAGATTTCTGACGGGCTTTGTGCCGCACCTGGACGAAGCCTGCATCGGTTCGATCAGCGAGGTATTT
>JBFZEN010000080.1:0-5482 GCA_041306805.1 bacterium | reverse complement strand
AGACGCTTCCGCTCCGCGAACGGTGGTCCGGCCTCGCCGAAGTCGTCAAATACGGCCTGATCGCTGATGAGCCGCTTTTCGATCTTCTCGAAGAAAACATCGAAGACCTGGCTGAACTCCGTGACACGGATCTTCTTGAAAATGTACTGTTCCGCTGCTGCCAGATTAAAGCCGGCATCGTCGAAAAGGACGAGACCGAAAACGGTCTCCGCCGCATACTGAATTTCGGGCACACCATGGGGCATGCCGTCGAAGCCCAGGGCGGCTTCAACCTGTTCAGGCACGGCGAGGCCATCACCGCAGGAATGCTCTGGGCTGTTTGGGTGTCCGAGAGAAAGGGACATCTGGACAGGCCGAAGGCGGCCCGTATCCGGGCTCTTCTCAAGACCTTCCCCCTTCCTCCCGGTATCGCGGACATCCGGCCGGCACAGCTCTGGGAGAAAGTGCAACTGGATAAAAAGCAGTCTGCGGGCGGAATCCATCTGGTTCTGTTGAACGGCATTGGCCGCACGCTGGTGGAAAAAAGCCCGCTTGAAACTTGGATGATTGATGAGGGATGGAAGGATGCGATATCCTAAAAAAACAGTCCGCTTGCTGTGCGTTCACGGCCCGAATCTGAATCTTCTGGGAGTCCGTGAACCCGGCATTTACGGAAGCAAGACCCTCGCCGAATTGAACCGCGAGATCCGATCATATGCGGCATCCAGGGGCGTGGAGTGCCGGTTTTACCAGTCCAATCACGAAGGCCGCATCATCGATTTCATACACAGGCACTTCCGTGAAGCGGACGGCATGGTGATCAATCCGGGCGCCCTGACCCATACCAGCTATTCATTGAGGGACGCCATATCGGGAACGGCATTGCCCACGGTCGAGGTGCACCTGTCCGATATACATAAAAGGGAAAGTTTCCGCCGTATTTCCGTCATCATGCCGGTGTGCATCAAACAGATTTCCGGGTACGGCGAAAAAAGTTATCTCAAGGGGATCGATGTTCTTGTCGAGAGGCTGAAAAAAACTAGCGGGTAAAAACCACGGTTTTTCTGTCAACGGCCGCCACGCTGTTTACAAAATCCCGGAAATCCGCGTAATCGGACGATCCGATTCCCGCAGAATCAATTTTAAAACAGCGACGGTAATGCAGTGTGTTTCCCTCCGCCTTCCAGAAGGCGCTGAATGCGCCGAAATCGCCGCCCAAGGTGTCTCTTCCCGAATTCCTGATCGTTCTCCAGCGTTCAGGAAATGCGATTTCCGCCTCATCCATGACATGAAGGGGATATTCCAGCTTCAACGGGGATGTCCTGTTTTTTCCCGGGAAAAGCCTGTTCCAGCCGAAGGACGACAGGGCCCCGGGTTGAAATCCGTATCCATTGGCGTTCGAATAGAACCATTTCGCGCCAGAAAACGCGCCATGGATGCGCAGCGGTTTGTCGAGGCTGTCTTTGTCCAGTATCCGGACCTGCTCCCAGTCTCCGAACGGGAAGCGCGCGAGCATCTCGCCTCCGAACCAGTCGTTCAACTCTTCGCGGCCTGTTCGATTCGAAAAATGCCGCATGTCTCCGGCCAAAGCGCCCTTCAAAACGATGTCCAGCGTTCCCGCTGCCAGTCCCGCGGAATCCACGCTTGCCTTCCAGCGTCGTTCGATACCGTGGTCGGCGGCCCGGGCTCCGGGCGTCCGAAGGATGCACGCCCCGCCTTCGGCCGGGACGGACACCACGGTGCGGTCGCTGTCGTACCACGGCAGGCTTCCGAAAGGCATTGTTTTATCCGTCGCATCCATCCATATCTCCGAACCGTCCTGGAGCAGGCACCTGGCGATTAAATGGTTGAAATGGACGAGCGAAACCAGCGCGGTATCCAATTCCCCGTAATGCCAGGTGGATAAAAGCACGGGTTCCGAACGCAACCCCGCCGACTCGGAAAGGGCCGATATCAGGGCCACCATGTCTTTGCAGTCCCCGTACCGGTTTTCGAGCACCTGCCCGGCCGCATGCGCCTGGTACCCCCCGATTCCGATTTCGATGGCCACGTATCGTATATGGTCACGGACGAATTCGTAAATGCTCCGCAGTTTATCCCTGTCCGTCCGGGCGTTCGCAGTGAGCATGGCCGCCTGTGCTTTTATGGCGGCGTCCGGCGAGAATGGTTTTCTGGAAATGTTCCTGAACCATAAGGTGATGTCGTTCCATGTCTTCACGCCCACGGGCGAGAAAAGGATGGAAATGACCTGATCGTTGCCCGAAGGCATTCCCGGTTCGGGGCGGAAGGCGGGGACTTTTTCGAGCTGCCAGACATGGTCCGCCTTGGACCCCTTCAACACGTTCTCCAGGCGCGGCTGAATGTCCGTTCCATAGGTTTTCCATTGGATGTCCCACATATCCGGGCAGCGTATGGTGATGCGCGATACGCCGACCGGATCGTCCTGCTGAAATGCCCAGCGCGTCCAGAAGGTGAAATTGTTCGTGGTTTTGGTCCACCGGTATTCGAGTATGCTCCCCGTCTCTACGGCCGGCATGGTAAAGCGCCTGGCGCGCATGTCCGAATAGAATACGTAGTCGGGATACAGGCTGGTGTCGAAAATCTGGTGCTTGTCGAGTGGAACGATTGTGCCGCCGGGAAGGATGGTTCGGGCTTGTATCTTGGATACTTTGGAATCGCCGTCGTAGGGAATCACGACATTGGCGTATCTGAAACCTTTTTCATTGAGAATATGGATGACGGTATGGCGGGTGATCTCGGAAAAGGTCATGACGTCGCGCTGGAACACTTCCACTGTCGCCTCGTCGAGCCGGATGAAGGCCCCGTGGTCTGAATCAGCCGTCGTATCGGGCAGGACGCTCGCGCATGAACATGTCGAAGCGTGCAGGCCGGACGCGTCCAAGGATGGGGAGGAGAATAACAAAAAGTTGAAAGACCAGGTCCAAGCCAGAGCCGCGCATACGGTCATACGCCGCGGCAAGGACGGTTTCAGGCACTTCGGGATCAGAACCCTTTTCATTTCTTTCATCAAAACCGACGGCCCCGGCTCTCCCCTGACAAAAAAGGGGTGAAAAATTCAGACGAGCGTGGTCAACAGATCAGCGATTCTCCCTGAAAGATCGAGTGAATAACTGCAACGCGCCCGGCATGTTTTACAGCTGGAACACGCGCCGATGCCTCTTCCCCTCGGAAGGCTTTTCAGCGTTTCGGCCGCCTGCTCCCGGTTGTGGTAGCAGAAGGAATACATGTGCGACCGCATCAATGCGGGAATGTCCGCTTTTTTAGGACATGTGGATAGACATTGGCCGCATTGCCGGCAGACGCCCAGGGAGGCCTGGATGCTCCTGTCCTTTAAAAATTTCGCCTCTTCCGGAGTATAGGCCAGATTCCGGGCGACCGAGAAGTCGTCTTCGATATGTTGATACGTGGTCACCCCGGGAACGGATGTTGCGATGAAAGGATGCTGCATCACCCATTTGAGAAAAGCCGAATTCAGTTTGTCTCCCTGGTAGTATCCGCGCTGGTCCTCGGGCAGGTTCTGCTGGTACCAGTACTGGTTGCATTGCGTCTTCATGGCAACGAGGCCGATGCCCTTCGCATGCGCGTTCCTGAGCGCTTCCAACAGCCTTTGGTCGTCCGCCAGGGACACGTTGTACGAGGTCAGCACGACATCGTAAAATCCGACTTTGACCGCTTCGTCCAGGCAGTCGGCCATGTTCCGATGCGTCGTGAATCCGCCGAAACGCACTTTCCCGTCCTTTTTCAGCCTGGCGATCGCCTCCTGCACGCCTGGAAGAGCGACGTCTTCCACCGAATGAACGTCATGCACATAGATGATGTCGACCATGTCCATTTTCAGGAAATGAAGGGATGTTTCAACGGCGCGCACGAATTTCTGCTCGAGTTCCGCTGCGCCCAGGCCCCGGCGTAGTTCGGGAACCAAAACCTTTGTGGCAATGACCACGCGGTCTCTCACCCCCATGTCTCTGACAACCTGGCCGATCATTTCCTCGTTGCGGCCCTGTCCATAATTGAAGGCCGTATCAAAATGACGCATGCCTGTTTCATACGCTTTCCTGACCAATGCGGGATCCCGCGCGTTCATCACACCCATGCCGACGATGGGAAGAATCACCCCCGTCTTGCCGAGTTCCCTGTGCAGAACGCCGTCCTTGAGCGTCGTCCCTTGCGTCGGAGCGGACGGGTGCCCCTTCGGAATCTTTTTTCCCCCTCCGATGCCCATGGCGGCCATGCAGCCAAGCGTGCTGGAGATGAATTCCCTTCGGCTGTATTTCATGATCGCGCTCTCCCCTCTTTTTTGGAATTCTGCTGCCTGACCATCATGAGGTTGAGCATTTTCTCGGTGGCCTCGATGGCTGCCAGCACCTGGTCCGGATTCACGCCCTTGGTCAGAAAACGCGCATCGCCGTCCTGCCAAGTGATGCTGCACTGGACCAATGCGTCCGTTTTCCCTCCGGCGGGAATGGAAACGGCATAATCGACGAGTCTGGGCAGTGGAAAATCGATTTTCTGGCATATCTTCTTGAGCGCATTCATGAACGCATCGTATCCTCCGTCGCCCTGGGCGCTTTCTTCAAGTTCCACCCCGGTTTTTTTTCTGGGATCCTTGAACGCCATTTTGATCGTGGCAAGCGGCAGCAGCCCCATGCTTGTGACCACCACGTACGATTTCAACTGAAATGCCTTTTCATGGGGTGTTTCGAGAACGTCGGCGATGATATAGGGCAGGTCGGCGTCCGTGATGGCCTCTTTGCGGTCCCCCAGTTCGATGATGCGCTCCAGCACCAGCTTCTTCTGCTCCGGAGTCAGGTCGGCGTTGATTTTCACGAGGTTGTATTCCAGACTCGATTTTCCGCTCAATTTTCCAAGGGCGTACTGCCGCTGCCTCCGGAACCTTTCCGGCCTGAGGGCGCTGATGTACAAATCGCCCTTCCTGTCGCCGTCGGCATGAATGCCCGCTGTTTGGGTGAACACGTTCGATCCGCTGATCGGCTTGTTGAATCCAATGCGGCAGCCCGAGTACACTTCAACCATCTGGCTCGCCCTGAACAGATTCAGTTCGTCGATTCCCGTCTTCCCGCCCAAAAAATCATGGATGCCGATCACCACCTCGTCGAGAGGTGCGTTTCCGGCTCTCTCCCCCATGCCGTTGATGGTGCAGTGGACGCATTGGATGCCCGCTTCCACAGCGGCCAGCGTGTTCGCCGTCGCCATTCCGTAATCGTTGTGGGCATGAAAATCGAAGATCAGGCCGGGGAACCGGGGCAGCAGATCCGATACAAAACGGGTGACCTGTTTCGGATACAAAATTCCCAGCGTGTCCGGAAGCATGAACCGGCGAACCGGCGTGCCGCGAAGCTGTTCGATCAGGTAGTAAACGTATTCCGGCGAATGCAGCATGCCGTTCGACCAGTCCTCGAGGTAGAGGTTGCAGCCAATGCCCTTTTTATCGGCATACGCGATCGTGTCACGAATTTCGGAA
>JBFZEN010000079.1:0-3836 GCA_041306805.1 bacterium | reverse complement strand
GACGCTCTTCCGATCTCGTCCCTGGTCGTGGACGAACCCGGAGACGAAAGCGGCGGTTCGATCGGATTCTTCCTGGGCAATGGATCGCCCGGAACGTTCTCCAATTTGATTGTATCGCCTTCTCCCGAAGCGGACAAATCGAAAAATAACAGATAAAGGAGAAACCATGCCTAGAAAGTCAGCAGCACTCGCCTCAGCCGCCCTGTTCTTTTTCTTCGCATCCGTTTCCACGGCGGTTTTCCATCCCGCGAAGGACGTCCGGGCCGCGACCCTGAAACCCTCCGCGGCCGTCGACTCGATGACATTCATCGGGCACGCAAGCGTGAAGATCAGGACGTCGCAGAACCAGGTCATTTACATCGATCCCTTCCACCAGCCGGGAAATTATTCCGACTCGGCGGACGTGGTGCTGGTCACCCACCAGCACGGCGACCACAATGCCGTCGGCCTGGTTCAGAAGAAGAAATCGTGCGTGGTCATCACCAATGCCGAATCGAATGTGAACGGATCGTACAAGGCTTTTACCGTCGGGGGAACGACCGTCAATGCCGTGCCCGCCTACAACGCGAACCATTCCAGGAATTCATGCGTGGGCTACGTGGTCGGCTTCAACGGAATCAACCTGTACCACGCAGGCGACACGGGCCATATAGCGGAAATGGCAAACCTGGCCTCGCAGAACATCGCCTACGCGCTCCTGCCCATGGACGGCATCTACAACATGACGCCCGAGCAGGCCGTAACGGCCGCGGCCGCGATCAACGCGGCGCATGTCATTCCCATACACACCATGCCGCCGCCCGACACGGTCAACGACGCCATCGTTGCCCGGTTCACCGCGCCGAACAAACTCGTGGTCAAGAACGGCGAGACCATAGCCCTGCAGCCTGCCACGTCCGTCGGGAAATCCGGGACGAAGCCGCATGGGTTCCGCATCGAGCAGAATTACCCCAATCCGTTCAATCCATCCACCCGGGTCTCGTATTTTCTGGACCTGCCTTCCCGGGTCACCCTGTCCGTCTACAGCATTTCGGGAGTGAAGGTGAAAACGCTTGAGGACGCCGGCAAACCGTCCGGAAGCCACACGGCGCTCTGGGACGGCACCGATTCGAACGGGACCTTGGTCGGCGCGGGCGTTTACGTGGTCGAGCTGTCCGCCCCTTCATTCAGGCATGGCAGAAGGATGATTTTGGTCAAATGAACGGCGGAAAAACATGATTCAACCACCGGATGGGCAGGCACCCGCGTCCGCCGTGGGCGCGGTGATCGTCCGGAATTTCGAGGAGAGTGACAGGGACGCCGTCATCCGGTTGTGGAAGGACTGCGGCCTGGTCGTGCCGTGGAACGACCCTGCCAGGGACATCGGGCGCAAACTCGCCTTCCAGAAAGACCTGTTTCTCGTCGCTGTGGAAAACGGCGTACCCATAGGCACGGTCATGGCCGGGTACGAAGGCCACCGCGGGTGGATCAACTATCTCGCTGTGGCGTCGGACCGCAGGAAAAAAGGCCTGGGACGAAGGCTTATGGATGAAGCCGAAAAACGCCTCCGCGCGCTCGGCTGCCCCAAAATCAGCCTTCAGATAAGAAAGACAAACGCGGAAGTGGCCGGTTTCTACGGCAAATTGGGATTTGCCGTCGATGACGTTCTGTCGATGGGAAAGCGCCTCGAGAACGACTCGCCGGCGCGTCCAAAATGAAAAACTTCTGATCGAACAGGTCTGGACTTTAAACGTCATGAAGGATTGAACGCCGGCCGTTCTCAAGGCAGCCTTCCGTTTACGCCGCACGACTGCTGCATGAATAGGAGCATGACCATGCTGGTTTTAACCCTGCTGGTTGCGGCTTCCGCCGGCCTGACCATTCTCGGCCGCACCAGGAACCGGAAAACATGCGTTTATATTTTCAAACCCCTGACCACGCTGCTGGTCCTTGCTTTCTGCCTTACGGCCGGCTTTTTCCAATTCAACGCGTACACTCTCATGATCGCCTCGGGATTGGGTTTCTCCCTCTTGGGCGACATTTTTCTGATGCTGCCACGCGACCGGTTCGTACCGGGACTGGCGAGCTTTTTGATTGCGCACCTTTTCTATGCAGGCGCATTTCTGGCATGCGGGACGGATGGTTTTTTCTATTGGCCGCTCGCGCCTCTTCTGTTTTACGGTTCCTGGATATTCAAATCTCTCTGCCATTTTCTGGGAAAATATAAGACTCCCGTTTTGATCTATATGCTGGTGATTATCGCCATGGCCTGGCAGGCATGGGAAGCGGCACTCCGTGTGCGCACGGGTTCCGCCTGGTGCGCATGTCTGGGCGCTCTTCTTTTTCTGCTCTCCGATTCCATTTTGGCCTGGAACCGTTTCCGCCGGCCTTTTAAAAGTGCGGAAACGGTCAAGCTCGGCCTGTACTATACGGCTCAATGGCTCATCGCTTTTTCGGTGAAACCCTGATTCACCTCCACGCGACGCCGCACCCGGTTTTGGAGGCTGCATTTATGGCTCAGGAAGATTCCATAGTCGAACGTTTCTGCACACCCTATGGATTTCCGGAAACCGATGCCGACCGCGGCGCGTTTTCGGAAGCTCAGGAGCTGTTTTTCCCGTTCGAAGGGCGGAACCTGTCGGGAGTTTCCATGGGCGAAGGGAAAACCGTCCTTCTGGTGCACGGATGGGGTTCAAGGGCCAGCCATATGATTTTGCTGGTGAAGACATTGGCGAAAGCCGGATTCCGCGCGGTGGCTTTCGACGGTCCGTCCCATGGCAAGTCACGCATCAAAGACAGGCCGGACCGGTCGAATATGTTCGAGTTCTGCAGGGCTGTTTCCGCCGTCGGGCAATGCGTGTCGCCCCTGTTCGGAATCGTGGGGCACTCTTTCGGCGCGGCGACCGCGGCCTTCACCGTGGCCGGGCTCAAACTCCTCGCGGACGCGAAAATCTCCGCCGAACGCCTTGCGCTGATCAGTCCCCCGTCCGGCGTGGACGGCATGGTCGCGCATTTTTGCCGCAGGACGGGGGAGGAAAAACGACTGGCGGAACTCAAGGAGGGGCTTGAGCGCGATTATCATTTTACCATCGCTGATTATTCGGTATCGGCCGCGCTGAAAGACATACGGGCGCGTCTGCTTAACGTCCATGATGAAGAAGACGATGAAGTGCCCGTATCGGACGCCTTGGCCCTGAAGCAGGCGTGTCCCGATGCCCGGCTCGTCCTCACCCGGGGATCCGGCCACCAGCGCATTCTGGGGAACAGGACCATGCTTCGCGCGGTAAAGGATTTTCTTTCGGCGCCATAGACCCGAATCCGCGTCACGGCGGCGCGTAAGTCAACGCCCGCCGGAGAAATACGCATCCGCCGGGCCGTGCCTTTCCAAATGGCGGGCCTGCATTGGGCGCCGTCGATTCCTGTTGACATTTAAAATAATTCTCTCGTAATTGTATTCAATCTGATCATATACTATTATTCCTGTTATAAATCAGGATGATGACCGTAAAAGGAACCGGGAACGCAAAGAGAAAATCGGTTGGCGCCGTTCTGAAATTCGTGCGCCGAAGGCGTCATTGTGTTTTTCCTTTGCGCCCTTCGCGTTCTTTGCGGTTATTCTTTTATTTGCCTGCGCGGGCTCAGCACCTCTTGGACACGCGGCAATGAAAATCCGGGGCGGTCCGGAAGCATTGGTCATATTTGGATAAGATCAGCCCGGGTCGGGAACCTCATTCAAGGAGCCTTCATGAGGATGGGAAACACTGTTTTAATCGTCATGGCTGTGTTTTTTTCGGTGAGCGCATCATCCGCCAAACCGGCGAAAACGCAGATACACATCATGGTTGACCAGTTCGGAT
>JBFZEN010000078.1:0-4311 GCA_041306805.1 bacterium | reverse complement strand
TTTTAACACATAAAAACCGATTTGAGGCATGACAGACATGATCATGCCCCTCATCGAAAGCCACTTTCCCCTTGATTTTTCCCGATTGAATAGCTATATAGGACAAGGATAAAATATTTGTGTTCATTCCATTTTTTCAAAATCCATACGGAGAAACGGCAACCCGCATGTCCATGCATCGCAAATGGGAAAAAGCGCTCCTGTGTTTCCTTTTCTCATCCGCCTGCATGGCGGCCAGGCTCGATTGGAACCTGGTGAGAGAAGCCGAATGGAACTGCGATTTCAATTGCGTCTATTTTCTGCCGGACGGTTTGTACGGCTGGGCCGTCGGTTCCGGGGGAACCATCATCCATTCGACGGACGGCGGCGTCACATGGCTGGCCCAGGCCAATTCGCTTTCTTCGACGCTGAACGGGGTCGCTTTCCTGAACCGCCTCGACGGATGGGCCGCGGGCGAGGGCTGCGTGCTGCGCACGACGGACGGCGGCGTCACCTGGATCGTTCAAACCATTCCATACTACGATTTCAGAAGCCTATTCTTTACGTCTCCCCAAAACGGATTCGTGATCGGCACGGGGCAATCTTTCGTCACGGCGGACGGGGGATCCGCGTGGACGCCCCTGTTCCCTTCCGGTTCCGATTATCATCTTCTCTCCGTGTTTTTCGCCGGTCCCGAATCGGGATGGGCCGCCGGCAGGGAAATCATCCATACCACCGACGGCGGCGTTTCATGGACGGCCCAGAAAAAAACCATGATCGCTTTCGGCCGTTCGTTGTGCTTTACCGACACGGCCAACGGATGGCTGGTCGGATATGACGTCAGCCGCACGACCAGCGGGGGGAGAACATGGAACACCTTCCCGATAGACAATCAGTATGCCGAGTTCAACGACGTCTGTTTTGCCGACGCGCGGACGGGATGGATAGTCGGTTCGCTCGGCGCCGTGTTCCACACGTCCGACGGCGGATTGAACTGGCGGAAACAGGACAGCGGAACGAAAAACGCCCTGAACCGGGTCTTCTTCGCCGGTCCGGCCCTCGGGTGGATAGCCGGCAAAGACAACACGCTTATTCGTACGACAGACGGCGGCCGCAACTGGCTGCAAGCAACCGTCCCGTCGAACACCATTTATGCAGTCGATTTCATTGATCCCCTGCGCGGATGGGCGGCCGGTTCCAAGGGTATGCTTCTCCGCACCGAAGACGGGGGTAACACCTGGTCGAATCAGGACAGCCGGAGCAACGACGATCTGTTCGGACTGGACTGCGTCGATTCGAACCGCGTGATTGCCGTGGGCGACAATGCGTCCGTTCTGCGGACGTCCGACGGCGGAGAAACCTGGGACCCCGGCCGGAACTGGTGGAGCTTCTGGTACCATCATGTCTTTTTCAACGGCCCCATGGACGGATGGGCCGTGGGCTGGTACGAAAGCCAGGATTATTCATGGTCCCGCGGAACCCTCATTCGCACGTCGGACGGCGGCGGTACGTGGAACCTTCAGCCAGGCGGGACGGGGAACCCCCTCGAGCAGGTATTTTTCGCGGATTCGCTGAACGGCTGGGCCGTGGGCTCCGGCGGCACCGTCATCCACACGACGGACCGTGGCCTGACCTGGACCGGTCAGACCTGCCCCGCCGGTGAGAATTTATGGTGCGTCTATTTCAGCGGCACACGGTCCGGCTGGGCCGTGGGGGATAAGGGAACCATCATCCGGACCACCGACCAGGGCGCGACGTGGCTGCGGCAGTACACAGGCACCCGGGAGAACCTGATGAACGTGCATTTCACCGGGCCCGATGAAGGCTGGGCCGTGGGCGGTTCGGGGACGATTCTGCACACCGTCGACGGCGGCGTTTCATGGAAAAAACAGACGGCCCGGACCGGCGGCATGCTGCTCGACGTTTTCTTTCTGGACAACCGCAACGGCTGGATCACGGGGGATCACGGGGTCGTGCTCAAATACGGCTTTCAGGAAAACGCGGCGGTCGCGGCCCCGTATCCCCTGCCCGTCTCGGACCGCCTTTCCCCCTGTTTTCCGAACCCGTTCAATTTCTCCACGCGGATGGATTTCTGGATGTCCGCACCCGGTAAAATGGAAGTCGCCGTCTATGGAATCGACGGGAAACGGGTCCGAATTCTTGAAGACGGTTTTCGGGGCGCCGGCCGGTTTGAGATGGAATGGGACGGAACGGACGGCCTGCGGCGCCCCGTGGCGAGCGGCCTGTACGTCGCCGTTTTCCGGACGGACCGCGGCGTTCAGAAACAGAAACTGACCCTGCTGAAATAAACGCATGACCGATCGTTCAACCCTTTCACGGAAGAGGAGACCCCATCATGCCCGGTTCAAAATGCCTGATTGATTTTGACACGCTGACCCGTTTCATGGCCGACGCGCTGCATGCGGCGGGCGTTCCGAAGCCGGACGCGGAAATATGCGCCGACGTCCTTTCGGCGGCCGACCGGTACGGCATCGACTCGCACGGCGTCAGCCGTTTCAAGCCCATCTACATGGACAGGATACGCTCGGGTCAGATCGACCCGAAGGGACAATCGGAAATCGTCCACGAAGGACCGACCACGGCCGTCCTGGACGGACACAACGGCATGGGACAGGTCGCGTCGAAAAGGGCGATGCAGGCCGCGATAGACAAGGCGAACCGGTTCGGCATGGGCATGGCCGTCGTGAGGAATTCAAACCATTACGGAATTGCGGGCTATTACGTGCGCATGGCCGCCGAAGCCGGTCTGATCGGCGTCAGCGGAACCAATGCCCGTCCCTCCGTTGCGCCGATTTTCGGCGTCGAACCCATGTTCGGCACCAATCCGCTCTCGTTCGGCATGCCCACGGACGAGGATTTCCCCTTTATACTCGATTGCGCCACCTCGGCCATCCAGCGGGGCAAGATCGAGCTGTACGCCAGGCAGGGCAAGGACGTGCCGAAGGGACTGGTGATCGGTTCGAAGGGAGAAGCAAGGACGGATACAGCCGGCATTCTCAACGACCTGGTTTCGGGAAAGGCGTCCCTGCTTCCCGTCGGGGGAAGCGCGGAGGAGACCGGAGGACACAAAGGCTATGGCTATGCCGTCGTGGTCGAAATTCTCTCGGCTGCCCTCGCCGGCGGGCTGTTTTTGAAGGACCTGAACGGTCTCGACGAAAACAGCCGGACCGTGCCGTACGGATTCGGCCATTTCTTCATCGCCATCCAGGTATCCGCATTCACCGGCCTGGACGGTTTCAGGAAATCGGCCGGAGACATTCTCAGGGCGCTGCGGAGTTCGCGGAAAGCCGAAGGTCAAAACAGAATTTTTACGGCCGGAGAAAAGGAATACATCGCCTGGATGAAACGGGCCGGGCGGGGCTTGGAACTGGACGAATCGCTGCAAAAGGAATTGTCGCAGATCAGGGAAATCTACGGCCTGAAGCAATACCGTTTTCCGTTCGACTCACACTGAGAATTCCCCTGCGGAGCGGCCGGCGCGTTGAATTCCGCCCGCGCGGCCGCAGTTCGCTTCAAACCCTCATGCGTTTACGGAGGCACCGCCATGTCCATTTTCAGCGCCATCCCCTGGTCTTTTCTGCTCAAGCAGGCCCCGGCCCTGGTCAAGGCCGCCGATGCGCTGCTTTCAGGCACCCTCATTCACAGA
This sequence comes from bacterium, assembly GCA_041306805.1. Taxonomy (GTDB): domain Bacteria; phylum Zhuqueibacterota; class QNDG01; order QNDG01; family DTFT01; genus JBFZEN01. The sequence goes on along the minus strand of JBFZEN010000078.1, from coordinate 665 downwards.
ACGAGAAAAATCGAAAACCTGAAACAGCGCGTGGAGGCTCTCGAAGAGCACGACAGAAAGGACGCCGCCCTCATGAAAAACATGGCCGAAGAGCTTCAGGCGCTTACCGTGAGCACGCGCATTTTGGCCGCGCGCCTCAGGCTGGTCCTGTGGCTGGCCGTGTTTGGATTCTTTCTGGGATCGGCTGCGGTGGTATTCCTGGTGATATCGGTTCAATAACCAGCCTTTCAAGCCCGTGTCGCCGAACCTCTTTGGCTGCATGAGACAATAAAACAGGCCGGATAGGCCGATATGGGAATGGTAACTATTTTCAAGGCTGTGCTTAAAAAAATCGGTTATGGGTTCTCGGAGCCTGGTACCGGGACGGAGGGTGCATGCGATCCGCTTCTGAAATCACGCAATACCTCTCCGGCCAGCTCTCTCCAGTCCGCGGGTTCTGAAACGGGAATCCAGCGTATGCGGTTGTCGCGCCTGAACCATGTCATCTGGCGTTTGGCGTACCTCCTGGTGTTCAGCTTGACCCGTTGAATCATTTCGTCCTGAGACAGGGTTCCGTTCAAATAAGCGGCCACTTCCCTGTAGCCCACCGAATCAAGCCCCGGAAGCCCGGAATGAAATCCTTTTTTAGCCAATCCCAGAACTTCCGCCACCAGGCCCGATTCGAA
>JBFZEN010000077.1:0-4659 GCA_041306805.1 bacterium | reverse complement strand
TTCCGATCTAATGACGTAGAACGCCGGGAAGCAGATGACGATCAGAAGCAGAAAAAGGACGGGCATTTTAACGGCGGACGACAGGGCCTGATAAAATCCGTTGTAGCATCCCATGACCGCGCCGTAGATAAAGGCGAGAATCATGACCAAAAGCGACTGGCCGCAGATTTTCCCGACCGCGTTTTTGTTGTCTGTGATCCTCTCAAGCGACCCTTCTTTGTCCTGAAAATCCGGCAGGAATTCCCTGGAGAAAAGCCTTCCTTTTGCCATGATAATCTCCCTTATTGGTTAGAATTCATTTTCTGTATTATAATGAATAAAATGCATATTGTCAAGTTTAATATTGTTTGTTACTGTTTGTTATAGTCTAAACTGTCCCATGCCCGATGATGATGATTCATGGGCAATACCGAAAGGAGGTGAAAAAACATGTGCAAGCCGAAAAACAAATGTGAAAAACCGTGGAACCTGAAGGGCAAGCCGGGTGAATGCTCACCCTCGCAGATCCGAAAATGCCATGGTGAAGCGAAGGCCCGGCCACATCCCGACAAAAGGAAGTCTAGGTAACGAAAGAGCCTGAACAGCCGGATGCGCCACGCTGTCATCTTCGGCGCGGCGCATTCGGATTGTAAAAATTAAAAGAACCGATCAGAAAGGAATTGTCCGTGGAGGAAAAAACAGGCGTTCCCATGCAAAAACAAGCCGTAACTGATTCGGGTCAATTAAAGGATGATTCGGACGAAACATGGCTTACACATTTCGAAGAAATCAAGGGCATGATTCCGACGCCCTTGAAGATGATGGCGCTTCGGCCCGGAACCGTGTCGGCTTTCATGGCTCACCGAAACCGGATATTTGAAGGGGGTCCGCTCACTGAAAGGGAAAAGGCCTTGCTGGGTGTTTCCGTTTCCGTGGCCCTGATATCACCCGCCTGCATCCGCAATCACGCAAATGACGCCAGAAAAGCCGGGGCCGGGGAAGACGAAATCGTCCAGGCCGTCCTGATAGCCGGCCTGATATGCGGTGCGTCGCCGTTGCGGGCGGCGTTCGCCGGCATGATGAATACTTCAAACGATTGAAGCCGGAATAAACTGGCGCCGGCGGGCTGCAATTTGTACGTTGGTTTTCATATGATCCTGAAGAAGTGAAACCGCGGCCACCCCATCGGCATATGCCAAAAAAAGGCCGCCCACCTGTCCGGTGGGCGGCCTTTCTGCGGTCAAACGGCGTTGACGGAATCTACCTTCCCCGCCTGGGCAAAAACCTGCTTTTGGGAGGCCAGGAATGATGCCGCGGAACGGCCGGCGCGCGCCGCGCGCCGCGTCTCGGCTCATCCTGCCCGTCCCTTCTCTCGGGCGCCGGGGCGGAATAGTCGAAATCATCGAGCTTTCTGCGGGGCAGCTGGTGCTCCATGATCTTTTCAAGCTCCCTCACCATGCTTTCGTCTTCGGCCGTGGTGAGCGTGAACGCGTCGCCCTTGCGCTCCGCGCGTCCCGTCCGCCCGATGCGGTGGATGTAGGCGTCGGCCGTGTCGGGCATGTCGTAGTTGACCACGTGCGAAATACTCTCGACGTCGAGCCCGCGGGCCGCGATGTCGGTGGCGACCATGATGCGGTAAGAACCGTCCTTGAAGCCGTTGAGCGCCGACTGCCTCTGCGTCTGCGAACGGTTGCTGTGCAGGCTGGTGGCCTTGTGCCCGTCGCGTTTGATCCGGTCCGTCAGCTTCTCGGCGCGGTGCTTGGTGCGGGTGAAGACCAGCACCGACTCGGTGCGGGTCTTCTTCAGAAGCGCCAGAAGCAGGGGCGTTTTGAGATGGTGCGACACGGGGAACAGCGCGTGCGACACGGTGTGAACGGGCCGGCTCAGGCCGATCGCGATCCGCTTGGGGTGCCGCAGGGTTTCGGCGGCGAGGTGTTCCACCTCTGCGGGAAACGTGGCTGAAAAAAGCATGGTCTGTCTTTTCGCCGGAACCTGCCTGAGTATTTTGCGCACCGAGGGCAGAAACCCCATGTCGAACATGCGGTCGGCTTCGTCGAGCACGAGCACTTCCAGATGGTCGAAACGGACAAGGCCGTGCTCCATGTGGTCCAGCAGCCTGCCGGGGCATGCCACCAGAATCTCGACGCCGTCGCGAAGCGCCTTGATTTGCGGCCCCGCGCCAACGCCGCCGTAAATGGTGGCGCTGCGGATGCCGGTTCCCGCGCCGAACTCGCGGAATGTTTCGTGATTCTGCTCGGCCAACTCGCGCGTGGGCGTGAGAACAAGCGCCCTCACGCGGCGTTTGGGGCCGGTGAGCAGCCTGTTGAGAATGGGCAGGACAAATGCCGCCGTCTTGCCCGTGCCGGTCTGGGCCGTGCCGATGATGTCGTGCCCGGCCAAAGCGGCCGGTATGGCCTCGTTTTGGACGGGTGTCGGAACAACGTATCCCGCGTGGTTAACGGCTGCGAGCAGGCGCTGGTCCAGATTGAATTTTTTGAAACCCATAAAATGGTTTTCTCCTTATTTGCGGCGGATCCCGTCGGCCCGCTGCGGGGTGATCGTTTTCCTTCCCTGTCTCGATGCCGGACAAAGAGTTTTGATTGCACTTTGCCCATGATCGCGGCCTTTCCGCGATGCGGAACTCAAAGCTGAGCGCCGGAGGAAGGGACTCGGGTTTCATCACCCAGATATATGTAAGCGGGAATTGTTACGGGATGGAATTCCACTGCGAACAGGAATCTCGCAACCGAAGGCTGCGGATTATCGGGGGGATGTCGGAAGGAAAATGCTTCAATACTATAAAAATATAATACCTGCATTTTCCTGAAGATCCAGACGATTCATGTTTATCGATGAATTGTCCGGATTGAGCGGAAAATCTTTTATTTTTATTATATGAAGCCAAGATTTTCCGCGGGATACAGTGTATTTGTATTTCTCCGCAAATCCACTGAACCAGCAATTAATATACTCATAAATACTTGAAAAATCAATAAAAATCATGTCGTCAGGCGGAAACCGTCTCCCGGTCGGCTCCGGTCTATTTCCCGGTCCCCTCACCTCATTGACAAAATCACCGTCCTCAGGCTGAGTATCAGGATCAAAAGTCCCACCAGCACCATCAGCGTCCTGACCGGCATTTTTTTGCAGGCGAACGCGGCCAGGGGCGCGGCAAGCACGCCCCCGAGCGCGAGCCCGAGGATGATCTTCCAGTATTGGACGAATCCGAGCGAGAGCAGAAAAGTCACCGATGCGGATAAGGCGATGAAGAATTCCGCCAGATTGACCGACCCCACGGTGTAGCGCGGGTGGCTGCCGCGGGCGACCAGAGTCGACGTGACGATGGGTCCCCATCCCCCGCCTCCGATGGCGTCGAAAAATCCCCCTGCCAGCCCCAGGGGAACAAGCGGTGTTCTCGATTCGGCCGGTGCCGCCTTGCTCGCGGCCTTCCACAATATCACCAACCCCATGACGGCCAGGTAAACCGCGATGAACGGCTTGATTTTTTCACCGGGAAGGTTTGAAAGGAGATAGGCCCCGGCCGCCGCTCCGGCCACGCCGGGAACGATCAGCCGCTTCAGCATATCCTTTTTCACGTTCCCCAGCTTGAAATGGGAGAATCCGGACGCGGCCGTGGTGAATATCTCGGTCGCGTGCACCGCGGCGCTCGCCGCGGCCGGAGGCACGCCGAACGACATGAGCAAAGTGGTCGAACTGACGCCGAAACCCATGCCCAGCGCTCCGTCGATGATCTGCGCGATGAATCCGAAAAATACAAATAGATAAATTGGCTGATCCAAATCCGTCTTCTCCCCGCATGTCCCGGGGACCCGCCCGGGTTCCGGCGGGCCGTTTCGATAAAAATAATCAAAATGCGCGACCGGCGCAAGCAAAAGGATTGACAAATCAAAATATTCTTGTAAATTGGATGCGGATCACCTGGATTTCAGCGAAAGCCCGATGCCGGTTCACCAGGCGGAGAATACATGCCCGGAAAGAAAAAATCGAATCTGCAGGAAGAGCGTTTCGTGCCGCCTGAAATCAAACGGGTGGCATTCGACGACATGGAGGCATTTTACCGCTCCATTCCGCCGGAAGGCTCGCTTGGAATTCTTGCTCTCGGCGCCGTCGGCCTGGACGCGTGGCGAAGGAGGCGGATGGAAGCGGGATTATTTCCTCCCGATCCCGTTCCCGAACCACCGCGCAAAAGGAAGAAAAAAGGGTGACCCCCATGATCACCCGCATTCTCCATGACGGATTTCTTGCATGACGCAACGCCTGGCGAAAAAAGTTCTGCTGATCGGATGGGACGCGGCGGACTGGAAAGTCATCACGCCGCTTCTCGATTCGGGCAGGATGCCCGCCCTCGAAAGCCTCATCAACAACGGCGTCATGGGCAATCTGGCGACCCTGGACCCGCCCATGTCGCCCATACTATGGACGTCCATCGCCACGGGCATGCACGCCGACAAACACGGCATTGTCAATTTCACCGAGCCCGCTCCGCACGGCCCCGGCATACGACCGTCCATGGTCACCTCGCGCAAGGTGAAGGCGGTTTGGAATATTCTAACCCAGTCCGGGATGAAAACCCACGTCGTGGGATGGTGGCCCAGCCATCCGGCCGAGCCCATCCGCGGCGTCATGATATCCAATTTCTACCAGCGCGCCCACTCGCCC
>JBFZEN010000076.1:0-3834 GCA_041306805.1 bacterium | reverse complement strand
CCCATGCCCCTCCGCCGATCTGATTATCGATGCGCTTCTGGGCACCGGAGTGTCCGGCGAGGTCGCGGGGCTCACTGCGGATGCAATTGCCCGCATCAACCGGGCCGGCTGTCCCGTTCTGGCGGTGGACATGCCTTCCGGCGTGTCGAGCGACACGGGCGGTATCGGCGGGGGTTGCGTGAAAGCCGACCGCACGGTCACATTCGGGGAGTTAAAACGCGGTCTGGTGCTGTACCCCGGACGCGCCATGGCCGGCCGCGTCGATATTGCCGACATCGGCATTCCCGATGCGGTTTCTTCGGCCGTCCCGATAAAAACATTTCTGGCCGACATCGGCGATGCGGCGTCGCGCCTGCCGGCGCGCCCCGAATGGGCCCACAAGGGCGATTTCGGCAAGGTGCTCGTGCTGGCCGGCTCCATGGGCATGACAGGAGCGGCCGCATTGTGTTCAAACGCTTCCCTGAGGGCCGGAGCAGGCATGGCCATGCTGGGCATTCCTTCGTCCCTGCACGGCATTCTTGCACAGAAACTCACCGAAGTTTTAATCCGGCCCCTCGCCGGCACCGATTCGAACAGCCTATCGCTTCAATCGATGACTGACATCCGCGACCTGTTGAAATGGGCGGATGTTTTGGCCGTGGGTCCGGGGTTGTCGCGCCACCCGGAAACGTCGGAGCTGATTCGAAAAGTGGTGTCGTCCAACCGCCTGCCCATGGTGGTCGACGCGGACGGCCTCAATGCGTTCGAGGGCTTTGCGGCCCTTCTGGAAAACAAAAAGGGTCCTTTCATTCTGACGCCCCACAGCGGGGAACTGTCGCGCCTCACGGGACTGGCCATTGAATCCATCGAGCGCGACAGAATCGAGGCGGCCAAAACAGCGTCGGCACGCTTCAAGGCGGTCGTTCTGCTGAAGGGCGCCCCCTCCGTGGTGGCCACACCCCAGGGGCTGTCATGGGTCAACGGCGCGGGCAATTCGGGCATGGCCACGGCCGGGTCCGGAGACGTGCTGACGGGGCTCATCGCGGGATTTCTGGCCCAGGGACTTACGACGGTCGATGCGGCCCTGTGCGGCATGTTCGTGCACGGCCTGGCCGGCGACCTGGCCGCGTCGGCCAAATCGGCCCGTGCCCTGACAGCGGGCGATATCTCGGATTTCATCGGGCCCGCCTTCATTCGCATGGAAGCAAAAGCATGAGCCGGTTTTTCCGGACGCATGCACCGGCCGCCGCCTGGGCCGTCCTGATTTTCATCCTTTCCTCCATTCCCAGGCTGCATCCTCCCGATCTGGGATTTCATGCCCAGGACAAGCTCGCCCATGCGGTGGTGTACGCCGTGTTCGGATGGCTGCTTTCAAGGTCGTTCGGCGCTTGTGTCACGAACCGCCGCGGGGCCGTTTTTCTTGTCATTCTGCTGGGAACGGCCTACGCCGCGTCGGATGAATTGCACCAGAAGTTCGTTCCCGGCCGATGTGCCGACGGTTACGATTTTCTGGCCGATGTCTTTGGCCTCGTTTTTTCGCAGATGGCCGTTTTTATAAAGAAAAGACGCGGCTGATCCTGGAATTGCGAAGGAAACCGGAATCTGACTTCCGGGGGATTCTGCCGCAGGCCGCATGCGGACAGGCAGACCCGCTTCATTTTCTTATTGACTTTTAATCGAAAATTCTTCATTTTAAAACCGGTTCCTTTCGTCACTGCGAACCGTTTACCCAAGCGAGGAGGAAAAGAGAAATGGCAGAAAAAGCGTACTGCGTCAAATGCCGCGCCAAATCAGACATGGTCGAAATCAAACAGGTCACCATGAAAAACGGCCGTCCGGCCGTTCAAGGCAAATGCGAAAAGTGCGGAACGGGCATGTATAAAATACTTTCCAAGAAATAAAGCGAAATTAAAAGGAGAAGAAAACATGGTCGCATTGCGATTCGATTACCGTGATCTGTTCCGCGCGCCGAGACTGGCGTTCAGTTTTCAGCGCATCTGGATTCAGTTTCTCGGGCTGGCAGCCGGCTACGCCGGATATGTGGTATTGACCACCATCGCGTTCCTTTTGGCCGGAGAAAGCCTGGGCGGCATCTGGTCCAGATTCGGACTTCTTCCCTGCGCATTCGGGACCGGTCTTCCCTGGTACGCGTGGATCGTATCGGCTCTGGGCGTGGTCGTTCTTGCGATAGCCTGGCTGGTGACGGCCACCGCCGTATCGCGGGCCGCCTACATGAACCTGAAAGGCAACACGTTCTACACATGGAAGGAAGCCTTCGCCTTCGCCCGAAAAAAAGCCGGATCGGTCGTGGCCACGCCCGTGGCCATTCTGGTCATCATCGGCCTCATCGTCCTGGTCGGCATGCTCGTGGGCGTGTTTGGTCGCATTCCATGGAGCGTCGGCGACGTCCTCGGCGTCGGCATTTCCCTGCTGTCTCCAGTCTGGTACGCCGTTTCGCTGTTTCTTGTTTTTGTCGGGCTTGCCCTGCTGGTCGCATTGGTTTTAACGCCCGCCGTGCTGGCCACCACCGACGACGATGCCTTTGAAGGTATTTTCCAGAGCTTTTCCGTGCTGGCCAGCCAGCCCTGGCGGCTGGTTGTCTATGAAATACTGGTCAAGCTGCTGTCGCTCATCGGTTTTCTGGTGTTCGCGTTTTTCGCCAAGAGGGCCTGGGGCGTCATGACGACGATTCTGACCTGGGGCATGGGAGACAAATTCGCGAATCTTTCCTTCGCCGCCACCAATACGGTTCAAGGCTGGGTGCTTCCCGCGGCGGACTGGGCCCGGTACCTGACAGGCGACATTTCCAATGTATTTCTCTTCAGCCATGAGCTCATGTCCGTCGACCTGCCGGCCGTCCAATCCGTTTCAGCGTTCGTTCTGGCCATTTTCGTCCTGCTGATCGGCATGGCTGTGGTATCGTACCCGTTGGCCATGTTGAATGTCGGCAACACGCTTCTCTTCATGGTGCTCAAGAAAAAGAAAGACGATGAAAATCTGCTCGAGCGAAAAGACAAGGAAGAGGAAACCGAAGACGAAGCGGATGAAAAAAAGGAAGAGGAAACCGCCAAAGCCCGGCCGAAAGCCAAACGCGCGGTGAAGAGAGCCGGTCCTAAAAAACGTCCCGCGGTCCGTAAAAAACGGGCGCGACGATAGGCGCAGGCTGTCCGGGTTGTCCAGGGCGCCAACCAAGCTGAACATCACCTTTATTTCGTCTTTTTCGACATTGTTTTACCATCTTGTTCAGCGTTCTGGGCAGCACTTCTCGAAGGCTGTCCGAAAAAATCGGACAGCCTTTTTTTTCCGCCATTTTTAATTTGTTTTTATAGATTTTTCAGGTTACATTTTCGCCATGGTCAAACCGGTGACTTTCCTTGTTTTCCTGGTCTGTTTCGCGGCATGCCGCAATCCCTTCGCCACGCGAGAACCGGATGATCCTTCCCTTTCCGCATCCAACTGGGTTTCCCCGCTCTATCCCGAGCAGGTTCTCGTCAACCTGCAAACCGCCGTGGCCGAGCGCAACACCGACAATTTCATCCGGTGCTTCGCCGATCCCGCCTATTCCAGCCGTTCATTCCGGTTCGAACCCGATCCGCAAACGTCGAGCAATCACCCCGGCGTGTTCGACGGTTGGGGAATAAACCGTGAGACCGACGTCATGCAGCAGGCGTATTCGCTGGTGCCCAAAGACTCGACCTGCATGCTGACATGGACGAAGATACTCCGCGAAATCATCGCGTCCGACACGGCGGTGATGGTCAGACAATACAGACTGGAACTCCGCCATAAGCCGTCCATCCTTCCCGTCGTCTTCGAAGGGCAGGCCGAATTCCGTCTGGCCGCCGACAGATCGGA
>JBFZEN010000075.1:0-11955 GCA_041306805.1 bacterium | reverse complement strand
TCCAATCTTTTAATCTCCCAATCTTTTAATCTCTGTTTTAAACTCCAACCTTTATCTTCTTTAACAGCGTCAGCCTGTTCCCATTTTTGGGATTGCTTTCGTACTTCACGTCCTCGACCGACCGGCGTATGATGAACAGCCCGTATCCTCCCGTCTGTCCTTCGCGGAAGGCGTCCTTGACATCGTAATCCTTATTCCCGTAAAAATCGAACGCCTGGCCGCGGTCCGTGACCGTGACCGACAGCGTTCCTTTTTCCTTCAGCACCTCGATGCCGATGAGCTGGCCGGGCTCGAAACGGTACCCGTGCTCGATCACGTTCATGCAGGCCTCGTACACGGCGATCTTGAGCTTGCTCACCTCGAGCGCATCGAGTCCCGCGCCCTGGGCCAGGTTCGTCACGAAATCCGTCAGGCGGTTGAGGGAATACACCGAAGCCACCGCGTGTATGGTGCGCGGAATGCCGTCTTCAAGCGTATTCGATTCGGCCGCGCCGTCGTACTCGTCTTCCACGGGTTCGTCGGGAAAAGGCTTGTTGATCGACAGGAAGGTGAGCGGCGTGAACACCGAGAAGTGGTTCTTCGCCGACCCCTGGACGTTCATGAGGCAGACGTCGCCGTTCGAGCGCCTCGCCTCGACCGTTCTGGCTATCAGCATGGCGATGAATCCGCCGCCTGGAAACGACACGTTGCCCATGTCGAAAACGATGCGGACGATGCCGTCCTTGTGCAGGTTGTCAAAGAGCTTGTTTAATTCGTCAATGGCCGCGTTGGGATCGATCCCGTCGGACAGCCTGATTTCAACCGTGTTGGCGTTGATGAAGGTTTTTGCCACCATCGTCCCGGTCCCGGTTTTGTCAGACTCTCCCGCCATAACGTGCAGAATATAATGAAATAGTTGGAAAGTTTCAACCGATTTCTTGCGGCATCATGCTTAAAAATTCACCCGGAATAGGCTTTTTCTATCCCCTCCCTGAATCCCAAAAGTCTTGTTTTCAATAGGGATCCGGCCAGGGATACGTCCAGCGAGGCGTCGCGCGGCCTTTTTGCGGGCAGCACGGCTCCGGACATGGAAACGGGTTTCAGCAGGTCCGCGGATATGCCCGCTTTCCGGGCCAGAACGCATCCAAAGGTGTACCTGTCCACGCGGTCGGCGCCGCCGGCATGAATGGTTCCGCGGAAGGAAGAACCCGCCAGTTCGAGCAGGGCTTCGGCCAGGCCCGTGACCTCGACGGGCGTCCTGAACTGGTCCGTGAACAGAAAAACGGGCTTCCCGGCCCTCCATGTTCTCAGGAAACCTTCGGAGAACGACGTTCCGCCTGTCGCCGGTTTTCCGTAAACCAGGGCGACCCTGACGATGGCGTGATCGGCGCAAAACCGGCGGACATGCTCTTCCGCCGCGCACTTCGATTCCCCGTATGCGTTGACCGGATGAACGGGATCGGTTTCGGTGTAACGGCCCTTCTCCCCGTCGAACACCATGTCGGTGGAGGTGAACACCAGCCGGGCGCCCGAGTCGGCGCAGGCTCCGGCGAGAACGCGCACCGATTCCGCATTGACGGCGAACGCATGGGTTCGATCGGCCTCGCATTCGTCCAGCTTGCTTGAAGCCGCGCAATGGATGACCGCGTCGGGGCGGAGCGACCGCACCAGCGAACGGATCGAGCGGGCGTCCTCGAGGTCCAGCCTGACCACGCTCACACCGTCGGCCTGAAAAGGACGGCGGCCGTACGCGGCGCTCACGTTCCAGGCTCCCCTTCCCAGAACGGCCGCATTCCCCCCCACGAGCCCGCTGGCCCCGGTGATGAGCAGCTTCTTTTTATCCGGCATGGGATCTCGCTTCAACGTATGCATGGTATACGGGAAAGTCTGTCCCCGGGCAGTCTGTGTATTTACTTCATGTTATTTGAAAGAAAGATAATCATGTTTATCCTGTCCTTATAATATTAGACATGTTTTTTCCGGTGTCTTCGGTGATTTTCGGTGTTTCATTTATTTGCGGATCAATATCCGGTATATTTCAGCAGCACGTTGTATTTGTCGCCGTCACCGGGGAACCGGGCGACAATCTGCGCGTCTCCCCTCGTGACCACGGCGCCGGCCTTGAAAAGGTCTCCATCGCTTTTCAGCTCGATCCACTTTTTACCCGTCACCAGAAACGCTCTCTCTGCCCCGGGAATATGGATGGCAAACTGATACGTTTTGCCCGCCCTGAGCCGCCCTTCCATGGGCCGGACCAGAGTGCAGTCCTGCAGGTCGAATGGCTGGTACACATCGGGGAAACCCGCCGAGCTTCCCCCGGAAACCGTGGCATGCACCAGGTAATCGGCCGCCCATTCGTACACGCCCGGGTCGTCTTTGTCTTTCGCGAAAATTCTCAGGGTGTAGGTTCCCGGAGCCGGAAAAACGGCCAGGACGGTTTGTTGTCCCTGCGCGCCGTGCTGAACGAAGGTCAGCGATTCGTTCCAGATGCGCCGGCCGCGGATGAGCTGCGCCGAGAGGCGCGCTTCCTGCGGAGTCGAAAAAACGACGGCGATTTCTTTCGCGGCCTCGATGAAACCAAAGCGGTGGCTCTTCAGCTCCAGCCCGTATTTGAAGAACGTCGACTTGAGGTACACCTGCTTTTCAAACGTTTCCAGCGGCACGGGAGGTTCGAGAAGCTGCCATCGCGCCTCTTCGGGCAGATGCGTGAAAATCATTTCACCGGGAGGCGTCAAAAAATAATGTTCGTCGAGTTCGCGCACGTACCGGCCGCTCTCGTTCATGTGGCCCGCCCCCCAGGTGGCGTCTATCAGCCTCCACGATCCGTTGAGCCGCACCGCGTTCCACGCGTGGTTGGCGGCCCCCCTGAAATGCCTGCCGATCCTGTAATCGATCCCCTTGGCGAAGCCGTTGACGACTTCCGCCTCGAGGCCCGCCTCCCGGGCGAGATTCCTGAACAGCTCCGCGTAGCCGCCGCACATCGCGGTGCGCGTTTGAAACGCGTCGTTTGGATCGGCTGAGCGGACGCTGCCTGCGGCGAGGCTTTGCGTGTCGTAGGCGATGTTTTCGGCGATCCACCTGAAAATGGCCCGCGCTTTTTCCTCATCCGTGCGCGCGGGGCGCGCCAGATATTGCGCCAGTCCGGCCGGGGTCCGCTCGGCCCATGCCGGGGCGGACAGGGCATGCCTGTCGATCGCATCATAGCGGCCGGGGGCCGCATAGTGGCAGCCCGCCGCGCACATGAGAAGGAGGATGGAAAAACGACGGGATTTTCTTTTCATGACCGGTCCGTTGACATAAGGGAAGAACAGTATACGGATTTTTGGACGAACTTTCAATAAAAAACGGGATTTGGGATTCGGGGATCGGGATCCGGGAAAAAAGCTTCCGCGTTCCGGATTCAGGGCTCCGAGAACCGGGCGCCTGTAATGGTTCTGGACTCTCCCCCGCGATTCCAGGAATCGGGAACCCGAAGCCGTTCTTTTCTCTGAACTCTGAACTCGGAACTTGGAAACCGTAACGCTCCCGCGCGTCATTGGAGTGCTTCGAAACCGGTGGAGAACCTCTTTACCGCAGGGTTAAAAATCCATTGACATTGAACAATTATTTGTTGAAATTATTTTGCGCGATTTAATTCGATATATATGAAAAGGTGGATTTCGACTTGACGCCGCTCGTGGAATGCGTCCCCAATTTCAGCGAGGGACGCGATCAAAGCAAGATCCAGCGGATTGCCGGCGCCGTCGGCTCGGTCGAGGGCGTGTCGCTTCTGGACGTCGATCCCGGCCTTGACACCAACCGCACGGTGATGACTTTCGCCGGCCCTCCCGAAGCCGCGCTCGAGGCCGGTTTTCGCGCCATCGCCAGGGCCGCCGAGCTCATCGACATGTCCGTCCACCGGGGCGCCCATCCCAGAATAGGCGCCACGGACGTTTTTCCCTTTGTGCCCCTGTCGGGCGTTTCCATGGAAGATTGCGCGGAACTCGCGCGCAGGCTGGGCAAACGCGTGGGCGACGAACTCGGAATCCCCGTTTTTCTGTATGAGGCGGCCGCGTCGCGCCCCGGGCGCGGAAACCTGGCCGACATCCGCCAGGGCGAATACGAAGGCCTGCCCGAAAAACTGGCCCGCCCGGAATGGACGCCCGATTTCGGCCCGGCCCGGTTCAATTCGAAAGCCGGGGCCACCGTCATCGGCGCCAGGCCTTTCCTCATCGCCTACAACGTCAATCTGAACACGCGCAGCGCAAGGATGGCGAACGAGATCGCCGCATCCATCCGTGAAAAAGGGCGGATCAAAAGGGATGCGGACGGGAATATCGCGGCGGACGCGGACGGCGAGCCCCTGCGCATCCCCGGAAAATTCGAGGCGGTCAAGTCCGTGGGCTGGTACATGGAATCGTACGGACGCGCCCAGGTGTCGATCAACCTCACCGATCACCATAAAACGCCGCTGCACCTCGTGTTCCGGGAATGCTGCAGGCTCGCCGAAAATCTGGGCGCCCGGGTCACGGGAAGCGAACTCGTCGGCCTCATTCCGCTCGACGCCATGCTCGAGGCCGGACGGTATTTTCTGCGCCTCCAGGGCCGCACCCCCGGCGTTCCCGAACCGGAACTCGTCCACACCGCCGTGCTCTCGCTCGGCCTGGCCGAACTGGGCCCTTTTGACGCCAACCAAAAAATCATCGAGTACCGCATGAACACATCCCAAAACCGTTTTTCGGAAATGCCCCTCAAATCGTTCATCGACCTGGTATCGTCCGATGCGCCGGCCCCCGGGGGGGGAAGCGTCTCGGCCCTTTGCGGCGCCGCGGGAAGCGCGCTCGCATCGATGGTCGCGGCGCTGACGCACGGCAAAAAAGGATACGAGACCGTCTTTCCCGAAATGGAGGCCGCCGGCGTTCAGAGCCAGCAATTGAAGGACGGCTTTCTGGAGGACGCGCTGCGCGACACCGAGGCGTTCAACCGGGTGATGGAGGCCGTGCGCCTTCCCAAAAAGACGGATGAGGAAAAAAAGGCGCGATGCGCCGCCCTGGAGCGGGCCCGGAAAGAGGCGGCGCTCGTTCCGCTCGAGGTGATGCGCCGCGCCGGGCGGGCAATCGATCTGGCCGCGTCGGTTGCTGAAAAGGGGAACAGGAACTCCGTCAGCGACGCCGGAGTCGCGGCGTCGGCCCTGCGCGCCGCCGCGGAGGGCGCCTATTTCAACGTCCGCATCAACCTGCCCGCCATCACGGACGAAAACTTCAAAAAGACGGTGCGGACGGAATCCGATATGCTGCTGAATGAAATCCGGTCCGCCGCCGATAAAACAGTGGAATCAGTGCTCAAGGCATTGGATCAGGCCGAAAAAAAAGGAGGCTGAACATGAACCGTCTTGCGATCCTGGCCCTCGCCGGGCTTCCCGCCCTGCTCAAGGCCGACCTGTACATCAAACAGAAGCACCACACCGACCCCATGACGGTCATGGGGAAGGCCCAGCCGGCCAAGGACGTGGTACACGAGGTCTGGCTGACGCCCCAGGGGGCCCGGAACGACGACCCGGAACGCAGCACCGTGCTGAGGTTCGATAAAAACGTCATTTACGTTCTGGACCATAAAAAGAAAACCGTCACCGAAATTCCCCTGGGAAAAATGAAGATCCCCGGAATGGACGCGGGCGAAGACCGGGAAGCCGGCGCCGCCATGCAGGAGATGATGAAAAACATGATGAAAATGAAGGTCACGGTGACGGCCACGGGAGAAAAAAAGAAGATCGGCCAATGGAATTGCGCCGGGTACGTGCAGGTCATGGAAACCGGCATGGGCCGGTTCCAATCGCAGATCTGGGCCACCGAAGACATCAAGGTCGACACCGAGCTGTTCACGAAGTACAGCGCCGCCATGATGACCATGATGCCCGGCGCGGCGGCCGGCATGGACGACATGGCCAGGGAGATGAAGAAGATGAAAGGCATGCAGGTGTTTTCCTCATCCTCCGTTCCGATGATGGGCGCGGTTGTAAAATCCACGACCGAGCTTCTGGAATACAAGGACGGCAAGGCCCCGGCGGGCATACTGGAAATCCCGTCCGGCTACAAGAAGGTTTCGCTGGACAGCATGTGAACCGATCGAGTTTTTTACGGATCGCGCAAGGGGCTGTTTAAAAGTCATTTTTTGGGCAGCCCCGTCCATTGCCGCAAATTCCAATGATGCCATGCAGAAAACTTGAAGAGAATCATTGTTTTCTATCAATCGGGGAACCCGCATGAACAGAAAAGACTTCATGAAAAAAACCTGCGGCCTTGGTGCCGCGCTGGCCCTGGCCGGAACCGCCAAGGCGCAGACCGGGGAGAAAGAGGAGGAGGAAAAGGCCGACCCCACGCAGAAATTCAGGGAGGGGTGGGTCGTTTCTTTCCTGAAAAACGCGGATTCGCAGTTCGACGAGGCCGAGCGGATTCAATTGATGGAATCCTGCGGCAGGGACTGCGCCCGGCGCGGCGCCACCCGGATGGCCGAGGCCTGCGGGGGCGACACGGACAAACTCCTGGCCAAACTGGGCGAAATACTCGGCAGGGAGAACGCCAGGCGCTGGAACGGCGCGGTCAGGCTGGCCTACGAAAAATGCTACTGCCCGCTGGTTGCCAAGGGACCGGCCAGGCTGTCGGACACCTACTGCAACTGCTCCCGCGGCTGGGTGATGGAAATGTTCGAAACCGTCTCGGGCAAACCCGTCAGGGTGAAATGCCTGGCATCGATCAAACGGGGGGATGCAAAATGCGAGTTCGAGGTGAAATTTTCCTGAAGATGTCTTCAATGGTCATTTCCGTTTGATGCCGCAGGGCAAAGCACCGTTTTTCGGTGATGTCATTATGGGGAAAATGGCGGAAAATGAATTTGGTATAATCGTGCGAACCGAATGGTTGAAAACCGCGGAAATACGGCCAAATATTACCATGGACGAATTTATCGTCATGCCCGATCACATTCACGGGATTATTGTAATCGGCGATTCCCGTAGGGGCACGGCGCAACATGCCCCCATGGCGGCCACAACAATAAACCGTGAACAATTCGGAAAACCGACATCCGATTCAATCCCGACGATCGTGCGTTTATTCAAATCCACGACCACCAGACAAATCAATGAAATGCGCCGCATGCCGGGCGTCCCGGTCTGGCAGCGCAATTATTACGAACGCATCATATGCGATCCGGAATCGTTCTATCGTATCCGCCGACACATCAATGACAATCCGCGTAACTGGTTGAATAAGGACAGTCACCGTTTTCCTGTCTTAAAACGGACGTAATCCATGACCCGCCCGATGCATGATGAATTCAAACCCGCCGGACCCATACGGGCGCCGCGCGGAACCGCGCTGTCGTGCAAAAACTGGGACACCGAGGCCGCCATGCGCATGCTCATGAACAACCTCGACCCCGACGTGGCCGTGGATCCCGGCGAATTGATCGTGTACGGCGGCAGCGGCCGCGCCGCGCGGAACTGGCTCGCCTATTCGCAAATCGTGGACATCCTCAAAAACCTGGACGAGAACCACACGCTGTGCGTCCAGTCGGGGAAACCCGTTTACGTCGCGCCCACGCATCCGGGCGCGCCGCGCGTCATCATCGCCAATTCCAATCTCGTTCCCAAATGGGCCACGCAGGAGCATTTCGACGCGCTCGACGCCGCCGGCCTCATGATGTACGGACAGATGACGGCCGGCAGCTGGATATACATCGCCACGCAGGGCATCATCCAGGGGACGTACGAGACGTTTTCCGCCGCGGGGCGGAAGGATTTCGGCGCGGAATCCCTGAAGGGGAAGTGCATTCTGACCGCGGGCATGGGGGGCATGTCGGGCGCCCAGCCGCTGGCGGGTGTCATGAACGGCGCCGTGGTTCTCGACGTGGAGGCCCGTCCCGAACGCATCGGGAAAAAAGTCAAACAGGGTTATTGCGACCGCATGGCCGGCGGCATCGAGGAAGCCGTCCGGTGGGCCGCCGAGGCCAGGAAAAAAGGCGAACCCCTCTCCATCGGCCTGGCCGGCAACGCGGGCGAAGTCCATCCGGAACTGGTCAAAATGGGATTCATTCCCGACATTCTCACCGACCAGACCTCGGCGCACAGCCTGCTCGATTACGTTCCCGCGGGACAGCCGGAAGAACTGGACATCCTCCGCGTCCAAAACCCGGACGAATATAAAAAACGGTCTCTGGAGACGATATCCCGCCATGCCGGAGCCATGCTGGACATGCTGAAACAGGGCGCCGTGACCTTCGATTACGGCAACAACCTGCGGGCCCAGGCCGAACTGGCGGGCGTAAAAATAAGGAAAGCGGACGGTTCCTTCGCGTATCCGGGTTTTGTTCCCGCCTATGTCCGCCCCCTGTTCTGCGAGGGGCGCGGACCGTTCAGATGGGCCGCTTTGTCAGGGGATGCGGCGGACATCGCGCGGCTCGACAAACTGGTTGTCGACATGTTCCCTGAAAACGAATCCCTCGTCCGCTGGATACGCCTGGCCGGGGAAAAAATTCCCCATCTGGGACTTCCCGCCCGCGTCTGCTGGCTCGGGTACGGCGAGCGTGCGGCTTTCGGGCTCGAAATGAACCGCCTCGTCCGCAGGGGCGAAATCAGGGCCCCCATGGTGATCGGGCGGGATCATCTCGACTGCGGGTCCGTGGCGTCGCCCAACCGCGAGACCGAGGGCATGCGCGACGGAAGCGACGCGGTCGCGGACTGGCCCCTTCTGAACTTCGCGCTGAACGCGGTGAACGGGGCGAGCTGGGTGAGTTTCCACCACGGCGGCGGCGTGGGCATGGGCTATTCCCTGCACGCGGGCATGGTCATTGTGGCCGACGGCACGGACGAGCGGGAACGCAGGCTGGAGCGCGTGCTCACCGTGGACCCGGGCATCGGCGTCGCCCGCCACGCGGACGCGGGATACCCCGAGGCACTGGCCGTGGCCGAACGGAATCGCATCATGATCAATAAAATTTAAATGAAACACCGAAAAAGCATGCTAAGAATAATATGGATTGGGTTAACATTTCAACCATTCTTTTTCAGTGTTTTCAGTCCTGCTTCGCCCGCCCGTGGCGGGCTTCGCATGATAAAATGCCATTCGTGCTAAATTATTTAAGTACAAATGAAGCATCTCCTGCTTAAAAACATTTCCGACGTCTACGGCCAGCCGAAGGGTGCACATTCCATCTTCATCCGCGACGGCGTCATTCAGGCCATCGCCCCCTTCGCCGAGATCGAGCGAACCTGTGGCCCGGCGCTGAAGGAACCGTGCGGCGTTCTGGACTGCTCCCGGCTGACGGCCGTTCCCGGCTTCGTGGACGGGCACACGCACCTTCTGTTCGCCGGCTCGCGCGAGGACGAATTCTACCTCCGCGCATCGGGTGAAGACTACCTCTCCGTTTTGAACAAGGGCGGCGGCCTGCATCAAACCGTGAACGCCGTGCGGCGCGCATCCGGGGAGGAGCTTCTGCGAAACGGGCTGGCATGGCTGGACCTGGCCTTCGGCTTCGGAACCACGACGATCGAGATCAAATCGGGATACGGACTCGACCTGGAAACCGAGAGAAAGATGCTGAAAATCCTGAAACGGATGGACGAAACGCATCCCGTGGACGTCGTCCCCACTTTTCTCGTCCACGCCGTTCCGAAAGACATGGGCCGCCGGAAATACCTGGACCTCGTCGAAAACGCGATGATCCCCGAATTCAGGGAATACGCCTCATGGTTCGACCTCTTTCTCGAGAAGGACGTCTTCGACCTGCCCGAGGCCGAACGCCTGCTTCGAAAAGCCAAAGACGCGGGCTATAAAATCGGACTGCACACCAACCAGGTCTTCGACATCAAAGGGGTCAGCCTGGCCGTGGATATGGGCGCAAGGCACGTGGACCACCTGGAGGTGCTGTCGCCCGGCGACGCCGCCTTGATCATGGGAACGGCGGGGCTGTATGCGGTTTTTCTCCCTTCGGCTGAAATCCATGCGTTTTCAGAAAAGACGGGCCGTATCGACCTGCTGATGGAGATGCCGGACCGCCTCGTCCTGTCCACCAACTTCAACCCCGGCACCTCGCCCGTGCTTTCGCCGGCCGCGGTGATGGCGATGGCCGTCTGGCGCTACCGGCTTCACGATCCGCGCCTGATGGTGGAAGCCTTCACCCGCAATCCCGCCGACATGCTTTTCCTTCATGACCGCGGGCGGATCGAAACGGGGGCCAGGGCCGACCTGGTTCTGTTCGCACTCGATCATGCCGCACAAATCCCGTATTACGGGACGATATGCCCGGCCGCCTGCGTCGTCAAAAACGGCGCATGCTACCAGATCGGAAAACCGCATGAAATATAAATTGTTATCCGTCACGCTCGCCTGTCTCTTTTTCGCGGTTCCCCGTGCGCCCGCCCGGAACGGCCCCCATTTCTACCACGGGTACGATTACGGATCGGAATACGCGACCAATCCCCTTTCCCTGATCGTGATCGGCGGGTACAGCATTTTTCAGGTCGGCAACAACTCCAAGCGGCCCGAAGACGTGCCCTACCGCGGGGGGTGGAACAACGTCTGGATGAACATCACCCATCCCGCGCGTGAAATCGGAAAATTCGGATGGTGGAAATTCATCTCGACTGAAATCATCCCCACCAGCCTCCATCCGAAGAGCGCGCAGTACATTCCCAATTACCAGGACCATCTGATCGGTTCGGGCATGCAATACCGCGCCATGTGCGAATGGTTCGAATCGCGGAAATTCCCCGCCAAACGGATGTTCGCCTTCAGCACCATGGCCGCCTTCCATTTCCTGAACGAGGTGGTCGAAAACGACGCGTACCGCGGCACCAACGTCGACCCCATCGCCGACCTTTTGGTGTTCGACCCCCTGGGCATGCTGCTTTTCGAATCGGACAGGGTGTCGCGCTTTTTCTCGGAAAAGCTGAACCTGCGCGACTGGTCGACCCTGCCGGCCTACGACCCCGTGCACCGGACGATAGAGAACAACAGCGACAACTATTCCATCAAGGTGCGCATTCCCGGGTCGAAAAAATGGAGCCTGTTCTACAATTTCGGTTTGAACGGCTCCCCCGGCCTGTCCTATACGCGGGAAGACGGTTCCTGTTTTTCCGGGGCTCTGGGAGTGATCGCCAAGGAAAGGAAAAAAGTCGATCCGGAGAGCGACAATTATTTTCTGACCGCGGACATGATCTGGAACGCGGGATTTTTCTACGACAAGAACGGTTCCCTCATGGCTTCGCTGCTATTTTCGGGCTCCCGCGCCTACAAGGCCAAATTGAACGTGTTTCCCGGCGTCTTAAAAGTGGCCGGAATTTCGCCGGGCTTTTTCCTGGCCGTGGGTCAGGAAAACGAGGTCATTCTCGGCGCCTTCATCGTGCCTTTTCCGCTGGGGCTGGCCTTCCAGAACAAATAGGCTTGAATCAGTGCCAAAAAATCGTCATATTGGTTGTGGAAAATGAAAGGGAATTGCCATGAAAAAGCACCGTCCCGAACTGCTTCCGTTTCTTTTGCCTCTCTTCGTTCTGACGGTTTCCACCCCGTTTCACGCGCAGGATTCTTCGCTGTCTTCGATGCAAAAAAAAGTGGACGCCCTGGACGGGTCCATCGGGCACCGGCTCGACGCGCTTGAGAAGGCCGTGGACGACGTCTTGTGGTACCACAAAGCCGGCGATGTGGCCTTGATGGACAAGGTGTACATCACGGGCCCGCCCCCGGCGAAGGAGAAAAACCCCGCGGCCATGGGCGCCGGAAACCCCGTCAAGTTCTGGGCCTATGTGTTCATCCCGAAAAAGCGCCGCCCCGAGCAGAAACTGCCCCTGCTCGTGCTGCCCCACGGGGGCGTGCACGGCGATTTCACGACCTACCACGCCCACATCATCCGCGAATTCACGGCCCAGGGATACGCCGTGGTCGCGCCCGAATACCGCGGCAGCACGGGGTACGGAAAGGCGTTCTACGAAAAGATCGACTA
>JBFZEN010000074.1:0-3329 GCA_041306805.1 bacterium | reverse complement strand
ATATTCGATCCCCTCCCTGCGAGGTTCGCGGGAAGGGATCGTTTTTTTATCCATGCCGAAATCATCCTATAAACAGGAATGTCCGACTTGGAAAAAAACACCACCCGAAGCATCGTCAGGGAATTGATACAGCCGTTCATCGACCTGACCAAGACCCCCCAGGCCCTGACCGGGGTGAACGCGTCATACGTTATCGAAGGGATCACGTATTTCGGCGTGGTCGGGCTTTTGGCCATCTATTTCAACCAGTACGTCCGATTGAACGACATGCAGGCCGACTGGATGGTGTCCATTCAGACCGCCGGCATCACGCTGACCCAGCTTCTGCTCGGAGCGACGGTCGATTGGATTGGCGTGCGGCGCACCATGCTCATTTCGCTGACCACCATGCTGGGGGGCCGCATTCTGCTGGCCGCGGGCCCCGCCCTGACCGGAACGTCCGGCATGTATTCATCCGCCTTCTGGGTGGCCATGGTGGGCATTTTCGGCATCATCATCGGGTACGGCATGTACATGCCCGCCTGTTACACCGCAGTGCGCAAATACACTACCGAGAAAACATCGGCCATGGGCTATGCCATGCTGTACGCCCTGATGAACCTGGGCGGTTTTCTGCCCGGACTGATCTCGCCCCCCGTCCGGCGCGGCTTCGGCATTACCGGCGTGTTCTGGGTGTACACCGCCCTGACCGTGGTCGGCATGGCCGCCGTGGCCGTTCTTATCACGAAGCGCGCGTCGAAGGAGGCCGAGGAAAAGGCTGGGTGGGCAGCCGGAAAAAGCAAGGACGCGAAGGATGACATGGCCGCCATGTCGTGGGTCGAAAAGTTGAGGTACACGCTGGCGCATTTCCCGCTGAAAGACCTCCGGTTCCTGTTTTTCATCTTCATACTCATACCCGTGCAGACGCTGTTCGCACACAACTGGCTGACCTTGCCGCAGTACACGTCCCGCGCGTTCACCGGCTTCGTCAAGAACAACTTCGAATTTTTCGTCAATTTCAATCCAATTCTCATCTTCATCCTGACGCCGATGGTGGCCGCGCTCACGTCCAGAAAACACCCCTATACCATGATGATACTCGGCACCACGGTGATGGCCCTTTCGCCGTTCGTTCTGACGTCCGGTCCCACGGTCAGCGCGCTCTTTCTGTACCTCATCGTCAACACCCTCGGCGAAGCCATGTGGCAGCCGCGTTTTCTGCAATGGGTCGCCGAGATCGCGCCGAAGAACATGACGGGCATTTACATGGGCATCGGACAATTCCCCTGGTTCCTGACCAAGGCGCTGACGGGCCTGTACGCGGGCTGGTTTCTCATTCAATACTGCCCGGCGGAGCAGGCCCCGGCCGCCATGAACACGGAATTCATGTGGCTGATCTACGGATTGATCGCCGTCATCAGTCCCATCGGGCTGATATTGACCCGCAAATGGATGTTGAAGGGTTTTAAAACCAAACACGGAACGTGAAGAAGTTAATCAGAAAAGGAGAACCTCAATGAGACATGTTCATTCCGCAGTCGTTGCATTATCGGCCTGCATTTTGATCGCGGGGATTACGGGCTGCAACATGAAGAAAGGAGCAGTGATGGGCGTTCAGAAGCAGGCTTTCGGGACCACGGCGGACGGGAAACAGGCCGACTTATACACCCTGACCAACACCAAAGGGATGGTGGTGAAAATCACCAATTTCGGCGGGAACATCGTGTCGATTCTGGCGCCCGATAAAAACGGCGTCATGGCCGACGTGGTATTCGGTTACGATTCACTCAAAGGCTACGAATCCAATCCCACTTTTTTCGGATCCACCATTGGCCGGTACGCCAACCGGATCGCCGGCGGCAAATTCAAGCTCGAAGGCAAGACCGTTCAACTGCCTCAAAACGACGGCTCGAATTATCTCCACGGGAATTACCACAAGGTTCTGTGGCAGGCGAAGGAGATACAGGGCAGGGACAGCGTGGGCCTCGAGCTCAAGTACGACAGCCCCGACGGCGAGATGGGTTTTCCGGGAAACCTCTCGGCCACCGTGGTGTTCACGCTCAACAACAACAACGAATTGCGGATGGACTATTCGGCGACCACGGACAAGGCGACCGTGATCAACCTGACCAACCATTCCTATTTCAACCTCGCCGGCGACGCCGAGGGCGACATACTCGGCCACCTTCTGGAGATTTTCGCCGACCGGATGACCCCGGTGAACAAGAACCTGATTCCGACGGGCAACCTGGCCAAAGTGGCGGGCACGCCGTTCGATTTCACGGCGCCCCACGCCGTCGGCGAGCGTATCGGCGCAAAGGACCAGCAGCTCGAGTTCGGCAGGGGATATGATCACAATTTCATTCTCAACCGGACGGGCGAGGGACTGTTTCTGGCGGCGCGCGCCGAGGAACCGGCCGGCGGCCGTGTTCTCGAAGTGCTGACCACCGAGCCGGGCATCCAGTTCTACTGCGGCAATTTCCTTGACGGCCTCAAAGGCAAGGGCGGCAAGGCGTATAATTACCGAACGGCTTTGTGCCTCGAAACCCAGCATTTCCCGGATTCACCGAACCAGCCCTCCTTCCCGACCACGATTTTGAAACCCGGGGAAGAATACAAAACGGCGACCGTGTATAAATTCTCCGTAAAGTAATCTCATTTGAAGGCGAATTGCAGGTACAGAGCATCCCGCGAACGGGGTGCTCTGTACTTTTTTCTGACATGGCTTCGGGAATAATCGAATACACGCTTCCCGGCGGCTGGACCGTGCTGGCGGGGAAAACCGACTCGGACAATGACGAGTTGAGCCTGCGCACGGCCGGGCCGAACGACTGGTGGTTCCACGTGCGCGGCATGGCCGGCAGCCACGTGGTGCTGCGCGTTCCGGAAACCGTGGAGCCGGATAAAAAAACGATAGAAGGCGCGGCCGCCGTCGCGGCCTATCACAGCAAGGCGCGCGGCGGGGGGAACGTGCCCGTGTCGTGCACGCGCGCACGTTTCGTGACCAAGCCCCGCGGCAGTAAACCCGGCACCGTCCAGATAAGCAAGGAAATCGTGCTGAAGGTGAAGCCGGGAATACCTGAATTGGGGATCGGGGATCGGGATTCGGGGACAGGGAAAGAGAGCCGGCAGCAAGCATGAGACAGCCGGCGACAGGTGACCGGTTATCGAAGAGATTTGATTATTCTATGTTCTCAGTTTGAAGATGAACGATCTCAGATCTGATCGTTCAGTACCCAGTACCATGAACCAGGAATAGAGCCGTTCCATGTCCATGTTATCCGCAATGATTTTATTGCTGCTGGTATTAGATCCCATGGGGAACATACCGCTTTTTCTGGCGGCGCTGA
>JBFZEN010000073.1:0-2644 GCA_041306805.1 bacterium | reverse complement strand
CTTTAATGCTTCTGCTGGCCATCTCGGCCTGCCTGTTTCCCGCACTTCCGGCACGGTCCGGAAGCGACACCGGTTTTGATTTTCTCCGTTCCCAGATCGGGGCCAGAACGTCCGCCATGGCCGGAACCTTCGCCGCATCCGTGCGCGATTTGAATGGACTTTCCGGAAATCCCGCCGGTCTGGCGGGGCTGGAGGGCCGCACGGCCTCATTCACGTACGTCAACCACATCCTTGACTTTCAGTCCGGGTTCATCGGGTATGCGCAGCCCGTCGGCCAGAGCGGGCAGGTGGCTGTCGGCATCCACTACATGAATTACGGTTCGTTCACGTGGAGGGACATTCTGGGCGATGAAACCGGATCCTCCGCGCCCGGCGACTGGATTTTGACCGCGGCGTATGCGGACAGCCTGTCCGGGAGGTTCAGGTACGGTGTTTCATGCAGATATATGCGGTCCACCATCGCCGAATACTGGGCTGACGCGCTGGCCATGAGCATCGGCGTCGTCTATTCCATCCCGAGTCAGAAGATGCACATCGGGGCGGGTGTGTTCAACGCGGGCGAGGGCCTGCACGCTTTTCTGAACGAGAAAGAAAACACCCCCTTGTCATACCGAATCGGGGTCGGCAAACAACTGGCCCATCTGCCTCTCCTTCTCCATTTCGATTTGATCCGGTTTCATTATCAGGAAAGCAGCGGTCCCGGCGGTTTGTACTGGGCCCTCGGAGGTGAATTCTCGTTGAGCCCCGTCTTGTCCATGCGGTGGGGTTACCAGTCGAGCGGGCGGGAGCAGAAGGACGACAAGGGGAACAACCGGTACGCCGGCGTTTCCTTCGGTCTCGGGCTGCGCACCCGGTTGTTTCTGATCGACGCCGCGGTCAACCAGTACGGCATGCTCGGCAGCATCACCCAGTTCAGCGTCACGAAAACATTTTGATTTTAATCCTCCGGCCTCCGGCCTCCGGCCGGACATCCTCATTGAAATTCGGGTTTCGTAGAAAGAAGCGGAATCAGGCGGAAGAAGAATCCGTGCCGTTGCGTGTCTTTCGTCCGCCATTTTTTCTTTGGTTTCCGGGCTTTTTATCTGTTTGTCTTATATAAAATCCCTTGCGAAACATGCATTGAATTCATACATTTATGACATGAAACACCGGTTTTTTGCGGCCCTGATGCTTTCCGTCATCGCGTCCGCCGGGGTTCCGGGTGAAACCCCATGGCGCCGGCTGGTCCACGAAGACGTGGCTTTATACTGCCGCGAAAATGACATGAAAAACGGCCAGCGCATCGTCGAAATCATCGACCGTGCATTCCCGCGCATCCTGGAAAGCCTGAACCTTGAAAAACCGGACAGCCTGACCGTGTTTCTCGCGTCCACGCGCGAGGAATTCCGCGGACTGACGCAGGGCCTCATTCCGGATTGGAGCGGCGGGGCGGCGGACCCCGCGCGGTCCGTGCTGTACCTGCAGTCGCCCCGGTTCGCCGATCCCGACGGCGTTCTCGATCAGGTGGTTGTGCACGAGCTTGCCCATGCCGTGATGGGCATGGCCGCGCCGGGCCCTTCGGTCGAACGCTGGTTCGAGGAAGGCTTCGCCATGCGGGAGGCGGAAGAGGGGGGATTCGGCGGAACCGTGCGCCTGTGGTGGGCTTTTATTTTCGGCGAGGCCGTACCGCTGGCGGAGATCGACGACGTGCTCCAATTCGACCGGGGCAAGGCGGCGCTCGCCTATCAGGAGTCGCTTTCGGCCGTGCAATACCTGGTCGAACGGTTCGGACGCGAAACCATCGCGGATGTCGTCATGGCGCTGCGGTCGGGAAAGCCCATGGATGAAGCCGTGTCGTCTGTCACGGGCATGCGGATGGATGCCTTTGAATCGGAATGGTTCAGGACAGTCAAGAGAAAAAGCGGATTCGTGCTTCTGCTTGATTTTTCGTTCTTCGTGAGCGCCGTCTTCGTGGTTCTGTTTTTCGCCGCACTCGTGCGCACGCGGATCCGTACGGGCCGGATTAAAAAAGAATGGGAGATCGATATCGGCCATCTGAACGACACTTCCCGGCACCGGGAATCTTCGAACGGAGCCGGCGGATGAAGACGATGAAACGGGTCCGGCACCGGATTGAATACGCCATTCTGGTTTCAGCCGTATTTGTGCTCAACCGGCTGCCGCTCGGATTCGCTCTGGCATTTGCCGACGCATTGGGATGGACGGCCTTTCATGTCGTCCGCATCCGAAGAAAAGTGGCGCTCGACAACCTGCGAAGCGCTTTTCCCGAAAAAACCGAGGCCGAACGCGCGGTCATCTGCGGAAGCGCGTACCGGAATTTCGCCAAAATGGTTTTTGAGTACAGCCGTTTTCCCGTTCTGAAAAAGGAAGACGTGTTTTCGCTTTGCTCGCTCGAACACAGGGAGAGAATCGACCATGTGCTCTCGGAGGGCAAGGGTGCCGTTCTCGTCGCCGGACATTTCGGCAACTGGGAACTCATGGGGGCCGCCCTGGCCATGATGGGGTACCCGGTGTTCTTTCTTGTCGGCGAGCAGCACAACAAACTCGTCGACGGCATGATGAACCGGAACCGGGAACGCATGGGCATCGGCATCATCCACATGGGCGTGGCCGTCCGCGGCGTGATCAGGGCGCTCCGGTCGAA
>JBFZEN010000072.1:0-4088 GCA_041306805.1 bacterium | reverse complement strand
GCCGCAAGCCAGAATGAGCCTGAGAACGAAAGACATATAATCGCTGATGTTGATGGTGGCTTCGATAAATTCGGTCCCCATGCTGAATAAAAACGGAAGCATGACGGGTATGATCACGAAGTAGGCGAACAGCGCGCCGAGGGCGAAGCAGAGGACGGTCAGAAAGAGGACGGGAAGAACGGCTTTCCTCTCCTTCAGGAGCAATCCCGGCGCGATGAAACTCCAGAGCTGGAAGAAGATGAGGGGCAGGGAGACGATGAAACCGGCGGCGATGGATATCTCCATTCTGATCATGATCATGGCGGTGGGTTTGAGAAACACCAGTCTGGCCGGTTCGGCCAGGCTGGCGTTGGGATAGGTGAGGAAGGCCAACAGTTTTGTCGTTGCGGGGAAGGCGGCGCAGGTGAACAGAATGAGGGCCGCCAGGCATTTGATGATGCGCCAGCGCAATTCCTCGAGATGGTCGAGAAAGGGCATTTCCGTTTTAGGGGGTTCCTTTTTCTTCATGGCCGTGTTTTTTCAGGTTGTCGAGCTCCTGTAAAAATTCATTTTTATCCTGAAAATTGCGGTAAACGGAGGCGAACCGCACATAGGCGACTTCGTCCAGTTTACGCAGGGCCTGGATGATCCGTTCTCCAATTTCGCGGCTGCCGACTTCGTAGACGCCGTCCATGGCCGATTCGACGCTTTCGACGATTCCGTCGATCTGATCGATGCTGATCGGTCTTTTGTTGCACGCAATGCGGATGCCGTTGAGCAGCTTCTTTCTGTCGTAGGGCTCCCGCCGTCCGTCCGTTTTGACGACAGATACGGTCCGCTCCTCGATTTCTTCGAGCGTGGTAAATGATTTGTTGCAGGAAAGGCAGATCCGCTTCCGGCGCACCGTCTTGCCGCCGTTTCGCGCGCGCGTGTCGGCCACGCGGTCGCTGTCATTTCCGCAGAAGGGGCATTTCATGGCCAGGTGAACAGGGATGGGTCCATCTGGATGAGTTCCATTCTACCCTCGAAAGCCAATTCCTTGGCCAGGTCGTCCGGATATCCCTCCAGATAGTAAATACGGTTGATCGAGGCGTTCAGGATCATTTTAATGCAGAGCGAGCAGGGATAGTGCGTCACGTAAAGAACGGATCCCTGTATGTTGATGCCGGAGGTGGCCGCCTGAATAATGGCGTTCTGTTCGGCGTGGATACCCCTGCACAGCTCGTGCCGCTGCCCCGAGGGGACGTTCAGCTTGTCTCTCAGGCACCCGATGTCCAGGCAATGGGCCAGGCCTCTGGCCACCCCGTTGTATCCGGTCGCTAAAATGCGCTTGTCCTTGACCAGAAGGGCGCCCACGTTTCTTCTCAGGCAGGTGGAACGCGTGGCCACCAGCCTGGTGATTTGCATGAAGTAGGAATCCCAGGGAGGACGCGAACGGCCCGTCGGAATGCCCATGGTCAGACCCTGTCCTGGTACAGGGGAAACCGGCTGCACAGCGCGTCGACGTCCGATCTGACCGCGGCCAGGGTAACCGCGTCATCCGCATGCGACAATCCCCTGTGAATGCAATCGGCGATGGTTTTCATTTCCGATTCCTTCATGCCGCGCGTGGTCATGGCCGGAGTTCCGATCCGGATGCCGCTGGTCACGGCCGGACTTTTGGTATCGAACGGAATCATGTTTTTATTGACGGTGATGCCTGCATTTTCGAGGGCCGATTCAGCGGCCTTGCCCGTGATGTTTTTGGGCGACAGATCGACAAGCATCAGGTGGTTGTCTGTGCCCCCCGAAACAAGGGTGTACCCGAGTTCCATGAGGCGTTCGGCAAGGGTTTTCGCGTTGGCCAGTATTTGCCGGCAGTAGGTCTTGAATTCGGGCTGCAGGGCCTCTGAAAAGGCGACCGCCTTGGCCGCGATCACGTGCATCAGCGGTCCGCCCTGTATGCCCGGCATCACCACGCCGTCGAGCACTTCGGAAAGCAATTTCACCCGGCCCGATTTGACGGCAACCACGCCCATGGGGTTTTCCCTGTCCCTGCCGATGAGAATCATGCCGCCCCTCGGGCCCCGCAGGGTTTTGTGCGTGGTGGTGGTGACGATGTCGCATACGGGAAGGGGATCGGGGTGCAGCCCGACCGCCACCATGCCGGCGGGGTGAGCGATATCGGCCATCAGAAACGCGCCGACGGAATCGGCGATTTCCCTGAATTTTTCGAAATCAATGAAACGGGGATAGGCACTGGCACCGGTGACGATGAGTTTGGGTTTGTGTTCCCTGGCCTGTTTCCAGGCCTCGTCATAATCAATGGTTCCTGTTTTCCGGTGGACGCCGTATGAAACGAACCGGTAGAGCTTTCCGGAAAAATTCACAGGGCTTCCATGGGTGAGATGCCCGCCGTGCGACAGGTTCATTCCCAGAACGGTATCTCCGGGTTGAATCAGGGTCATATAGGCCGCCATGTTGGCCTGCGAACCCGAATGGGGCTGAACGTTCGCATGGGCGCACCGGAACAGGAGTTTCGCCCTGTCCCGGGCGATGTTTTCGGCCTCGTCCACGTTCACGCATCCGCCGTAATACCGTGCCCCGGGGTACCCCTCGGCATACTTGTTCGTCATGACGCTGCCCAGTGCTTCAAGAACGGCGCGGCTCACGAAATTCTCGGATGCGATCAGTTCCAGGGTGCGGTTTTGGCGGTCTATTTCGCCGCGTATGGCAGAAGCGATTTGAGGGTCGGTCTGGTCGAGGGTCTTCACGAGCGGTTCCCTTTCCGGTTCATCCAGCGTGAGCCGTCTTTGGAAAACGGAAGATGCGTTCCGATCACTTTCCAGTGAGGCTGTGAATTTTATCGATGCGGCGTTTGTGCCGCTCGCCGCCCGAGAACGGGGTATCCAGAAATGCGTTTGCGATGGCGGCGGCGTCGGCGGAAGGCGTGTCGCCGGCCAGCGTCAATACATTGGCATTGTTGTGCTGCCGGCTGAGACGGGCCAGTTCAGGCGTGCCGCATAAAGCCGCCCGGACGCCCTCAATTTTATTTGCGGCAATGGACATCCCGATTCCGGTCCGGCAAATCAAAATACCCGCGTCCGCCCTGTGACTGGAGATCTCCTGCCCGACGGCCACGGCAATGTCCGGATAATCCACGGCCGAGGCCGAGTTGGCTCCGAAATCGTCGTACGTGACGCCCTTTTGATCGAGCATTTTTTCAAGAGCGTGTTTCAATTCGAATCCGCCGTGGTCTGATCCGATGGCGATATGCATGCGACCGGGTCTCCTGCTCAAATGGGGGTGAAATCCCCCGCGATGAAAGGGCGGCAAAAGCTCAGCGGCGCCCGCGGTTTACCCATCTTTCCGATACGGTGATAGACATAACCAGCTTAAACATTTTTTCCGAGAACGTATTGGTTCCGAGCGAGCCTCTCTGTCCGTACGCCAGGGCGGCGTCGATCTGGGAAATGCCCGAGGCCATCGGAAATCCCAGCCCCAGCGTCGTCCACCATTCGCTGATTGCGTTTCCATTGACGTCCCGGCTGAAAAACGGCTGGGTGAGAAAACCGACGCGGTACGCCATTCTCCGGAGGTACGGCGCCGCGGGATCTTTGGAAGAGAAGAATTCCCCGCCTGCTGAAAACGACCTCTGATTTTCCATGCCGAGAACGGCCGCGCCGTTCCACGTCATCCGGTTCCATTCCTGTTCGGAATATTCGAGGCCCACAACGGCGGATCTTCCCAGAACGGCGGTGGCGCCCGCCGTCCAGACGGATGGATACCGGGTACGTCCGTCTCTTGTCGAAGACGCGGTGGCGTAATATGAATCAATGGCCGACTTGAGTTCGGTCGACGGAGTATACGTCGCACCGAGAAGCAGACGCGCCGCGGGCATGATCTGGATTCCAAAGGTGGTTCCTGTTCCCGTATGCCTGATTGAAAATCGGTCGTTCGTGGAAACGAAAGTCGAGTCGTCGTCCCAATCCACATGCCATTTTTCGGTGTTGAGGCCGAAAAGGTAGTTTCCTGAAACGCCCGCCGCGATGAAGGGAGCAAACCGCCAGAAAGCCGAAAATGAGAACGTGTTGACGCCGCCCCTGCTCTCGACCGATTTGGTGTAGGCC
>JBFZEN010000071.1:0-15665 GCA_041306805.1 bacterium | reverse complement strand
GTCCGATCTTGTCATTCCCGCTTTCGCGCGGACGCCGGAACAGTCTGAACGGTTCATGGTTGTATCTTGTTTTTGATTTTGCCCGCCGCCGAGTCCAGTTCGCCGCGGCCTGGATTCCTGCCGAATGACGGCCCGAAGCGCAGGCCGAATCCGTCGCCCGCATAGCGTGGAATGACGTGCAGATGGACGTGGAGCACCTCCTGCATGGCCGCCCGGCCGTCCGAAAGCAGCAGGTTGACTCCTTCGCACCGCAGCCCGCTCGCCCTGAGCGCCGAGGCGACTTTCTGCCCCATGCGGAAGCAGTGCGCCCCGTCTTCCGGATCGAGCTCCGACAGAAACGCGGCGTGCCGGTTCGGGATCACGAGCACGTGGCCCTCATTGATGGGACGGATGTCCATGAAAGCGGTGCAGTGCCCGTCCCGGTGCACCAGGCTCGCCGGTTTTTCGCCTGAAATAATCTGGCAAAAAATACAATTGCTCATTTTCAACTTTCTTTTTTCAGCATTTGACATGCTATCTGTCATTCCCGCGAAAGCGGGAATCCATTTTCATTTTTAATCTAATGTAAATGTATCATTGCTTAATAACTTTTCCATCTTCAATATTCCAAATTATTTTATTCTTTATCAATTAACCGTATTCCGGTCATACTGTATATCATTTTTATTTTGTCAGATCTCAGATCAACGATTGCAGATGTCAGATCGAAACCCTGAGATCTGACATCGTTAATCTGACATCTGAGATCTCTTTTCATCCCCGATTCCCGATCTGCGTTCATGCAACTTGGAACTTGAAACCTTCAACTTTTCCCGACCATCCATCCCCGCGGCCCGGTACAGCCTGCGCACTTCGCCCGGGCTCAGCGACCGCCAGCCTCCCTTCCTCACCCCGTCCGCCGTCATGCCCGCGAACCGGATGCGCTCGAGCCGGATCACGGGATGCCCCACGGCCTCGAGCATGTTCCGGATCTGCCGCTTGCGTCCTTCGTGAATTTCTATCCAGACCAGAGTGCCGCCGCCTTCTTTCTTGACGACGCGCACCCGCCCGCTCGCCCTCACGCCTTCCTCGATCAAAACGCCCTTCTCAAGCTTCTTCACCGACTTCTCTTCCAGAGTTCCCTTCACCCAGGCCTGGTACAACTTCTCCACGCCGAAGCGGGGGTGCGTCAGCCGGTATGCCAGGTCGCCGTCATCGGTGAGCAGCAGCACGCCTTCCGTGTCCATGTCGAGCCTGCCCACGGGAAACATCCCTTTTCCCTCGGGTATCAGATCCATGACGCAGGCCCTGCCCCGTTCGTCCGATACCGTCGTGACCACGCCCGCGGGCTTGTTCATCAGCACGTACCGGAAATGACGCCTGATCTGCAGCCGCCTGCGCCCCAGCATGACGATGTCGTTCTCCGTATCGATTCGCGTTCCGGGTTTCAGCACCACGAACCCGTTCACCCTGACGCGTCCCGATTCGATCAGGTCCACGGCCTTGCGCCTCGATGCGGCTCCGCTCAGCGCAAGCATTTTATTCAGCTGCATCGGCGTTGGCGTTTTGCTCCTTGAATAGTTCCTCGATTTCCCTGGGCTTCGGCAGGTCCGCCAGTTCGTTGATTCCCAGATACTGCAGGAACTCCCTGGTGGTCTTGTACAACAGCGGCTTGCCGACCCCTTCTCCCCTTCCCGATATGGTGACCAGTTTGCGCTCGAGCAGCGTCCGCACGACGCCGTCGCAGTTGACGCCGCGAATCGACTCGATTTCGGGTTTCGACACGGGCTGCCGGAAGGCGATGACAGACAGCGCCTCCATGGCGGCCTGCGAGAGCTTGGTCTTGATGCGCCCCTGAAACAGCTTTTTCACCCAGGATGCATAGGACGAATGCGTCACCATCTGGTATCCGCCCGCAATATGAACGATATGGAACGTCCTGGCGGTCTGCGTGTAATCGTGGTTGAGCTGATCCACGGCCTTCTGGACGTCCTCGATTGTCGTTTCCTCCACGAGCGTCTTGATGTTTTCCGCCGGAAGGGGCACGTCCGAAGCGAACACCAGGGTTTCGACGATTGGTTTGAGTTGATCGAGATCCATTTCCTTCTACCTGTTCGATATCCAAATTTCGCCGAACACGTCCGACTGTCTGATGAAAATACGGTGGGTCCGCACCATTTCGAGAATGGCCATGAAGGTGACGATGACCACGATCCGGTCTTCGAGCTGCTTCATCAGATCGGCAAAAACGACATGGTCTTTGCCTTCGAGCGATTTGGCAAGAAACTCCATCTGTTCCTCGAGCGTGACGGGAATCATCTGGACTTCATGGACCAGTTTCTTGGGCATATTGTCGAGTACGGCCTTGAATGCGGCGAGCAGGTCGAACATCGACATGTCCTTCAGCACCACTTCCTTTTCCTTGTACGGCTTTTCCCATTCGAAATACCTGCGGGCAAAATGCCGGCTCTGGCGTTCTTCAAGGTCGGTCAGCGACTCGGCGACTTCCTTGTAGCGCTTGTATTCAAGAAGCTGACGCACCAATTCGGTCCGGGGATCCTCGGGCTCTTCCTCCTCCGAAAGGGGGCTCCGAGGAAGAAGCATCCGCACCTTGATCTGGATGAGCGTGGCGGCCATGAGTATGAATTCGCCGGCCACCTCGAGATCCAGGTCCTTCATCAGCTGCACATACTCAAGGTATTGTCTGGCGATGACCGCAATGGGAATATCGTATATGTCGATTTCTTCTTTTTTGATGAGGTACAGCAAAAGGTCCAGCGGGCCCTCAAAGTTGGGAAGGCGGATGCGGTAGGTGTCTTTGGACTCATCCTCTTGAAGGTTCAGCCGATGCGTAAGGCCTCCCGGGTCTCGATCATGGTGGCGCGGGCGACGGCCCGGGCTCTGGCATTCCCGTCTTCCAGTATCGCTTCTACCAATTTTTTGTCCGCCTCATAGATTTTCCGCCTGTCGCGCATGGGCGCAAGAAAACGGTCCAATATCTGGGCAATCTCCTTCTTGTGCGCCACGCAGCCGAGGCGGCCGCCCCGGCAGTCCGCCTCGATCTGGCCGATTTCCGCCCCGCCGAACTTTTTATGGTAGGCGAACACCACGCATCCGTCCGGATCGCCCGGATCGGAGACGCGGATTTTCTTGGGATCGGTATAGGCCTGCTTGACCTTGGCCAGAATTTGGTCCACTGTGTCCGAGAGGTACACTGAATTGTCCAGCGACTTGCTCATCTTGCGTCCGTCCAGGCCGGGCAGCCGGGCAAACTTCGTCAGCAGGGGTTCGGGTTCCGGAAACACTTCGCCGAACAGCATGTTGAAGCGCCTTGCGATCTCGCGCGTGATCTCGACGTGGGGAACCTGGTCTTCCCCCACCGGCACGGCGTCGGCTTTGTAGATGAGAATGTCCGCGGCCTGCAGAACGGGATATCCCAGATGTCCGAATGTCATGTTCGCTTCAAGCCCCAGGTCGCGTGCCTGTTCCTTGACCGTGGGATTGCGCTGCAGTCTGGGAACGGTGATCAGCATGCAGAACAGCAGGTACAGCTCGGCGTGCTCCTTGATCTGGGACTGAATGAAAAGCGGGCTTTTCCGGGGGTCGAGCCCCGCCGCAAGCCAGTCGGTGACCACCTCGATTCCGTTCTCGCGGATCCGGTCCATCCGTTCGAGATCCGTGGTCAGCATGTGCCAGTCGGCCACCATGTGAAAGCTGTCATATTCGTTCTGAAGCCGCACCCAGTTTTCAAGTGCACCCACATAATTCCCCAGATGCAGCCGGCCGGTCGGCCGCATGCCGCTTAAAATCCGCTTTTTGGCCATGTTGGTCTTTAACCCATGAAGAGGTACGGTTTCCACCGTTCATCCGGTATGCCGACGAGATTCTGGATGAAGAAGAGGTAGCCTGGTTTGCGCGGTTTACGCGTGAGATACATGCTCGCCTCCGGCGGCGTGCGGTTTCGTTTTTTCGTGTTGCAGTCCACGCAGGCGCAGACCAGGTTTTCCCACGTGTCCTGCCCGCCGTGGTCCTTTGGCACCACGTGGTCCACCGTGAAGGGGCCCTTGTCTGATCCGCAATACTGGCATGCGTGGTTGTCCCGCTTGATGATATTTCTCCGGTTTAGAAGGATGCGCTTGCGCGGAACCTGGATAAGCCGGTTCAGGCGCACGATGCTGGGCAGCGGCAGAGTTCTGCTGATCGAGTGCACCACGTCGTGGTTGCGCTCGATCATTTCGACTTTGTCGAGGTAGAGCAGTACAATCGCCTTCCGGGCGCTGCAAATGCTCATGGGTTCATAGTTTTGGTTTAGTACCAAGACTCTGCTTTCCAGCATACCGTTGACGCCTGAAAAATAAAAAATTAGAGCTTTAATTTAAGATAAATGAAGCAAATAATCAAGATTTTTTTGACTTTGATACATCCAAATCGGCAGGTTGTGAAATAATAATTAATCCCGATTATTCACAAATGATATGAATATTATTGAATCAGCCGCATGGAGTCATACGATACAGGTCAGCCGGTCAATTCACCATAAATTCGTAAACACAATAAACATAATAATAATAATTTGTTAACCATATTTTTTATAAACGTCAAATATCCGGTTAAAAATAACATCTTTATGTTTTCTGGTTCCAATTATATGTATTTTAATCATTTGCATGTCTTTATTGTCCGGAGTTGCTCTGCGGTTCAATAAGATTTTTTTAAGAAGAACTACCCTTTTCCCCTTGCTTTTCAACTCTTTCTTCCTTACAATTTCAAGGTCGCAAAAAACCGGACAGTACCCATACGGAACAGACGGAGGACCCCAATGAAAAAAGAAACTAACTTTTTCGTGATTTTGCTATGCTTGACCGCCATGGCGGCTGCATGGGCCGCGGCGCCCGATTTTTCAGGAACGTGGACCGTCAACTTGACGCGTTCCAACGCCGGAGACGGTCCACAATTTTTCCCCGGTAAATACATCATCACCCGGTCCGACAGCATTCTGATTGTCAATCGGATTTTCGAGGGCGAAAGCGGGGAATTTTCGATGACCGATTCGCTCACTTTGAACGGGAAAGAACACGCGCTGGCCGGCATGTTCAATTCAAAACGGAACGTGTCGGCTTTGATGGTTCGGGACACGCTTCTCATCAAATCGAAAATCGCTTTCGAACGCGACGGGGAAACGTCCGAAATGACATCCACGGACAGATGGACGCTCAAAGAGAACGGAAAAATTCTCGCCGTGGACGTCCGGACCGTTTCATCATGGGGCGAGCTGGACCTGTCGCTCGTTTATGACAAGGCGGTTGCCGAAAAACCGTAGGTGCAATTTCATTTCTTGACCGTGCGCTCGCGGTTTCATTTTTAAAGAACGGCCGATTTTATTACGCTTGCCGTTTTCATCGACCGTCGACCGCAGCCTCACCCTGACCCATCAGAATACGCGGGAGCGGGGCGATAAAACCCCGGGCCGGGCCGGTCCGGCTGGACCCAAGCCTGTTCTTTTATAGATGCATCCTATTTCCGATATCTTTTTTCCTTGACTTTTTGCATAAATTGTATTATTATTAACAATCATTTATAAGCGGTGCCATGAACCAGATTTGCAACATCCACCATCACCACCATCACGCGTCCCTCGACAATAACCGCGGTGGGTGAACTGCATCAGAACGAGAAAAATTTGACAAAACCATAACCGATGCCCGCCTGCGTAGCGGGCTTTTTTGTTTACCCGGATCTTCGATAAATATTTATTATTTCTCGAAGATCCGGGTAAACCAGGAAAATTCACCAGGGAATCTTCCTGCGTCATAAATGAACCATAATTGGTTATTGGCTAATAACCGGTTTTTAGTGGTGAATTTTCCTGGTCATGCGCGCCCCAGCTGGATTTAAGAAAAGGAGCACAGTGGAAAAGAAAGTCTTGAAAATGGGGCTTCCCAAGGGCAGCCTGCAGGAAGCCACGCTGAAATATCTGGCCAAGGCGGGGTTCAACTTCTCGGTCAATACACGGTCGTACTTTCCCTCCACGGACGACGAAGAACTCGAGGCCATTCTGATCAGGGCGCAGGAAATCGCCAAGTACGTCGAGGACGGCGTCTTTGACATGGGCTTCACGGGCAAGGACTGGATCCTCGAAACCGGCTCGGACGTGGTGGAGGTTGCGGACCTGCTCTATGCCAAGCAGACATCCAGGCCCGTGAAATGGGTTCTGGCCGTACCGGCCGAATCTCCGATCATGAAGGCCGAAGACCTGCAGGGAAAACGCATCGCCACCGAGGTGGTGAACATGACAAGGAAATACCTGGCTCAAAAGGGCGTGGACGCCCACGTCGAGTTCTCCTGGGGCGCGACCGAAGTGAAGGCTCCGCTTCTGGTGGACGCCATTGTGGAGGTCACTGAAACCGGTTCATCGCTGAAAGCCAACGGCCTGCGCATCGTCGACATCATACTGGAGTCGACGACGCGGCTCATCGCCAATAAAAACAGCTGGCGTGACCCCTGGAAGCGCGAAAAGATCGAGAACATGGTCACTTTGCTCAACGGCGCCATCCGGGCCGAGGGCAAGGTGGGCCTCAAGATGAACGTGTCCAAGTCGGACATGGCCAGGCTCGTGAAGATGCTGCCGTCCATGAAAAATCCGACCATTTCATCGTTGTACGATTCCGATTGGATGGCCGTGGAAATCATCGTGGACGAAAAAACCGTCCGGGACCTGATTCCCAGCCTGAAGAAAGCCGGAGCCTGCGATATCATCGAATATCCGCTGAACAAGGTGATACCGTGAAGCCCGTCGAGACCGGCATCCCGATTTTTGAAGGCAAGGACATCGAGCTCTTTTTGCTCAAGCTGCAGTCGAGGCGCACCCGCATTCCCGCCGCCGTTCAGGACGCGGTCGCTCGCATCTTATCGGACGTGCGTGAAAAGGGCGACAGCGCCCTGTTTGATTATACCCTCCGGTTCGACGGGGCCGACATCCGGCGCGCGGGCCTGCGCGTGCCGGCCGCTGAAATCAAAAAAGCGGCCAAGGCGGCGCCCGGAGCGTTTCTGGAGCTGCTGAAAAAAGCCGCCTCGAACATACGACGTTTCCATGAAAAGGACAAACCGTCGTCATGGCTCTCATGGGAGGAAGACGGTGTGGTTTTGGGCAGGCGGACAACGCCTCTCGACCGCGTCGGTCTGTACGTGCCCGGCGGGCGGGCGGTTTATCCGTCCTCGCTTCTCATGGCGGCCGTTCCGGCGCAGGTCGCCGGCGTGAAGGAAATCGCCGTCGTATCGCCTCCCGACACGAAAGGACGCATCCATCCTTCCATTCTCTGCGCCGCACATGTGCTGGGGCTCGATGAAATCTACCGCGTCGGGGGCGCCCAGGCCGTCGGCGCGCTGGCGTTCGGCACCGTATCGGTGAAGCCCGTCGATAAAATCGCCGGGCCGGGAAACGTGTACGTGGCCGAGGCCAAGCGCCGGGTTTTCGGCGAGGTGGACATCGACATGGTGGCCGGCCCGAGCGAGGTGGTGCTGCTCGCCGACGCGTCGGCCGATCCGTCTTTCGCCGCAGCCGACCTGCTGGCACAGGCCGAGCATGACCCGAACGCATCGTCCGTCTGCGTGACGCATTCGCGCGCCATGGCGGTACGGTTACGAAAGGCCGTCGTGGAACAGGCCCGGTCGCTCGGGCGCCGGACCGTATT
Organism: bacterium; assembly: GCA_041306805.1. Classification (GTDB taxonomy): domain Bacteria; phylum Zhuqueibacterota; class QNDG01; order QNDG01; family DTFT01; genus JBFZEN01. The sequence goes on along the minus strand of JBFZEN010000071.1, from coordinate 7,995 downwards.
GAACGCCTCCCTGCGCGATTGGGGCGCCGTTCTCGTCACGAAAAACATGGCTGAAAGCCTGGCCCTGGTCAACCGCCTGGCCCCGGAACACCTGGGCCTGCACGTCGAAGATGCGTGGTCCGTTCTGTCAGGCGTCCGCCATGCGGGAGCCGTTTTTCTCGGGGCTTTCAGCCCGGAAACCGTGGGCGACTATTGGGCCGGACCGAATCACATTCTTCCGACCAACCGGACGGCCAGGTTTTCGTCGCCCCTCGGGACAGCCGATTTCATGAAGCATTCAAGCGTCATCTGTTATACACGGCAGGCGTTGAAAAAAAACGCGGCCGACATCATCGCATTCGCCAAAACGGAGGGTCTGGATGGGCATGCAGAAGCGGTCCGCTGCCGCACAAAAAAATAAACGTCCTCCTGTCGGAGGTTCGCGCAAGCGAACCGGAGATCCGGTGAAGTCCGCCGCAGGCGGAGCCGTAGGCGGACGGAACCGGACCGGAGGCGGAACGAAGTTCCGGCGCAAGCGAACCGGAGATCCGGTGAAGTCCGCCGCAGGCGGAGCCGCAGGCGGAGCCGTAGGCGGAGCCGTAGGCGGACGGCGCCGGACGGCGGGAACGGTTTTCGCGCCGAACATCAGGAATGCGCTCGCCTCGGTCAAATCCGAAATCCGAAACACCGAGGGATACGTCGCCCCGCCCCAGGGGAATTTCCGGGCCAAGCTGAACCAGAATGAAAATCCCTATGACGTGCCCGACTCCGTCAAGCAGGACATCTTTTACGACATGCGGTCGTGCGAATGGACGCGCTATCCCGATTACAATCCGCCGGCGGTGCGCGAAGCGCTGTCGAAAACGCTTTCCATCCGCCCGGACCAGATTCTTCTGGCGGGAGGGTCGAATGTGCTGTTGTACATGATCGGCCTCGCCGTGCTGGCGCCCGGCGATTCCCTTCTGCTGACGCCTCCGACTTTCGGCCTGTTCGAATTGATAGGCCGCTTCTACAACGCGCGCGTGATCAGGGCCGACCAGCGGCCGGGATTCTCCTACGACACGGAAAAAATAATCGCTTCGGCCAGAAAAGCCAAACTCACCTTTCTCTGTTCTCCGAACAATCCGGTGGGAAACATCATCCCGCTTGAAACGCTGGAGGAATTGCTCGGGGCGACCAGGGGACTGGTGGTTTGGGACGAGGCCTATGCCGAATTTTGCGGGCGCACCGCCCTGCCCCTTCTTGAAAAATATCCGCACCTGCTTGTGCTGCGGACCTTTTCAAAGGCGTTCGGCCTGGCCGGACTGCGACTCGGCTACCTGATGGGGCGTCCCGAACTGATAGCCGAATTCAGCAAGGTGAATATTCCCTACAACGTCAACCTGTTCACCGAAGCCGCGGCTCTCCGCCTGCTCGGCGGCGCCGCCTGGTACCGGGAAGGAGTGCAACGCATCGTTCAGGAGCGCGACAGGCTGTTCAGGGAACTCGACGCCGTGGGCCGCGTCACGGTATTTCCCAGCGAGGCGAACTTCATTTTGATCCGCGTGCCTGACGGGAAGGCCGTGTTCGAGGCACTGAAAACGAGGGGCGTTCTGCTGCGCATGATCAACGGACATCCGTTGCTGAAAAACTGCCTGCGCGTCACGGTCGGCACACCAGAAGAAAACCGGATTTTCATCGAAGCGCTTAAAGACGTTCTGAATAAAATGTAGCATATGGAGTCCGGCAGCTCTGTCGCCGGTAAAATATGGAGAAACCGCCATGACCCGATCTGCTGAAATCAACCGCGAAACCGGGGAAACCAAGATCCGTTTTGTCCTGAACGTGGACGGCACGGGGCGTTCGGACATCAAGACCGGAATCGGATTTTTCGACCACATGCTCGAAACCCTCGCCAGGCATTCGAAGATGGACATGGACGTCCGCGCGGAGGGCGACCTGCGTGTGGACGAGCACCACACCGTCGAGGATGTCGGAATCTGTTTCGGTGAGGCCCTGAAAAAGGCCCTCGGCGACAAAAGGGGTGTCACCCGTTTCGGGTGGGCGTTCTGCCCCATGGACGAGGCGCTCGCGAGAGCTTCTCTGGACCTGTCGGGACGCGGATTCTTCACAGGCGACGTTCCCCTCGCTTCGCTGCGCATCGGCGGCATGGACGGCCACGTCCTGCTCGAGTTTTTCAAGGCCGCCGCCCTGTCGGGTGGGATCACGTTGCATCTCGACATGGTGCGCGGGGAAAACGGACACCACATCGCAGAAGCCGCTTTCAAGTCCTTTGCCAGGGCCCTTTGCATGGCCTCGGCCCGCACGGACGGAGCCGGCATTCCATCAACCAAAGGGACGCTGTAGATGATCGCAGTGGCCGACTACGGCGCGGGAAACCTGCGCAGCGTATCCAAGGCCCTTGAATCGTTCGGCGCAAAAGTCATGATCACGGGCGATCCCGGCGCCGTCGGCATGGCCGACAAACTGGTGCTGCCGGGGGTCGGCGCTTTCGGCAGGGCTGTCGAAAACCTGCGGAACAGGCATCTGGACGGCGCCATCGCGGAATTCGTGCTGAAGGGAAAACCGTTTCTCGGAATCTGTCTCGGCATGCAATTGCTTTTCGAATCGAGCGAGGAAAGCGCGGACGCGTCGGGCCTTTCCATTCTCGGCGGGAAATCGGTCCGTTTCGACCACACCGTCAAGGTGCCCCATCTGGGATGGAACCGGCTTTTTCAGACGAAAGACTCGCCCCTGTGGAAGGGCGTTCCCGACGGCTCTTTTTTCTATTTCGCCCATTCCTATGTCGTGCAGCCCGCCGGGGTGGACATGGTTTCAGGCAAAACGGAATACGGATCCGACTTCGTTTCCGCCGTATGGAAGGGCGCCCTGTTCGGCATCCAGTTCCATCCCGAAAAGTCGCAGAAATGGGGCCTGCGCATCCTTGAAAATTTCATCAGGCTGTAGCTGAAGGGAACGCGGCGGCATGAACCGGCGCATGTTCATCATACCGGCCATCGACCTGCTCGGGGGAAAGGTGGTGCGACTCGTCCAGGGCGATGAAAAACGGTCCGTGGTGTATTCGGACGATCCGTCCGCCGTGGCGCTTGCATTCGAAAAGGCCGGAGCGGTCTGGATCCACGTCGTGGACCTGGACGGCGCATTCGGCCGCCCCGGCGTGAACGACGCCGCCGTCAGGGGCGTCCTCGACAGCGTCTCGGCGAAAATCGAACTGGGCGGAGGCATCCGTTCCATGGACGCGGTCGAACGGGCTTTGGCCCGGGGCGCCGCGCGCGTGATCCTGGGATCCGCCGCCGCGCAGAACCCTGAGCTGGTCGTCCGATCCGTCGATCGGTTCGGCGGCGACAAAATCGTGGCGGGCATCGACGTGAAGGACGGCATGGCGGCCGTTCACGGATGGCGCGACAAAACGCCCATCGGTTACCTCGACCTGGCCCGGCGCATGGAGTCGGCCGGTATCCGCCGTACCGTGGTCACCGACGTCTCCAGCGACGGCATGCTGGCCGGTCCCCGGCTCGAAGCCGCCTTCGGCATCGCGCGTGAAACCAGCCTGGGCGTCATCGTCTCGGGGGGCGTCTCGGGCATGCGCGATTTGGAGGAGGTCCAGGAGGGCGCCGTTCCGGGCGTCGAGGGCGTGATCGTCGGCAAGGCGTATTATGAAAAGAAAATCGACTTGAAAGAAGCGATGGACCGTTTTCAGGGAGATGCCGGTGCCCGATAAAAACAAGACCATCATGGTCGTCGACGATGAGGCGCTCATCGCCGTGCAGATCCAGTCATACCTCGAATCGAAGGGATATACGGTAACGGGCCGCGCCGGTTCGGGGGAAGAGGCGGTTGAAAAAGCAAAGGCCTTGAGGCCGAGCCTGCTTCTCATGGACGTCATGCTCGGGGAGGGTTCGCTCGACGGCATCTCCGCGGCGGAAATCATCACCAGGGAACTCGGCATTCCCGTCATTTTCATCACGGCCTATGGGAACGAGGAAACCATCAACCGGACCAAGGCCGTCGATCCGGCCGGATTCATCGCCAAACCCTTCTCCGAACAGGACCTGGAAGCCGCCATCGAGCTGGCCTTCTTCCGGATGGAGCGACAGGATCAGCTGAAGACGTCCGAAGAGCGCTATCGTTCCGTCGTGGCCTTTGCCGTCGAGGCCATTCTCATCGTCGACACGCGTCTGCAAATCCTTTTCTGGAACCAGGCGGCTTCGGGCATGTTCGGCTACTCGGCCTCGGAAATCGAAGGGAAACCCTTCCTCCGCCTCATCCCCGACCGGCACCACGGCGGCCTGAGCGTGGAATTGGATAGAATGGTGCTCACGGAAGAGAAAAATCCCGTTTCACGGACCACTGAAACCACGGGCCTGAGAAAAGACGGCTCCGAATTCCCGATGGAATTCTCGATTGCGTCTTGGATCATCCGCGATGAAATCTTTTTCACCGTGAACGCCCGCGACATCACCGACAGAAAAAAAATCGACCAGATGAAAACGGACTTCGTTTCGCTGGTTTCGCACCAGCTCAAAACGCCGGTGGCCGGGGTTCTCGGCTGTATCGACAACCTGCTCGCCGAAATCGCCGGACCGATCACGCGGGAGCAGGAGGTGTACCTCAAGATGATGAAGGACATCAGCCTGCGCAATTACCAGAATATCTCCGACCTGCTCAACGTATCGAGGCTTGAACGCGGCGTGATCGACGTGGAAATCGCGCCGGTGCTTCTGAAAAGGGTGGCCGCCGCCGTGGTCCGGGAACACCTGGATGCCATCCGCAGCAAGGGTCTCGCGCTCAGGCTGAAGGGCTGGAAGGCGCGCATCATGGTGAAGGCGGACTACGGAAAACTGTTCGAGGCCATGAGCAATATCGTCCACAATGCCGTCAAGTTCACCGATCACGGCCACCTCGGCCTGATTTTATCGGAGGAAAACGGAACCGCGACCGTCGAAATCGAAGATACCGGCCCCGGCATTCCATACGAGCTGCAGGGAACCGTTTTCAAGAAGGACATGATACTCCAAGGCCCGCCCACACCCAACCGGGGAACGGGGCTGGGTCTGTACATCGCCATGGAATTCATGCGCCTCCAAAACGGCGAGATTGAACTGGCGTCGGTGCCCGGAAAGGGCAGCCGCTTCACCTTCCGCATTCCGGTTCATCCGCACCCATCGAAGGAGTAAACAATGGAAAAGACCGGGCAAACCACCATTTTGCTCATTGAAGACGAACCCGTATTCCGGCTGATTTACCGGGGCGTGCTGGTCAACGCGGGGTACCGCGTTCTCGAAGCGCCGGACGGTGAAACCGGCTGGAACATGGTGGTCAACGAGAAACCCGACCTGGTGCTGCTCGACCTGATACTTCCCAAATTGAGCGGGCATCAGGTGCTTCAGGCCATCCGGGCCGAGCCCGGGACCAGGCATATTCCTGTCGTGGTTTTTTCCGTGATGGGGCAGGAAAAAGACGTGGTCAAGTCGATCGAGCTGGGCGCCAGTGAACACCGCCTGAAGGGAGTCGACTCGCCGCAGAAAATCCTGAACCTCATTCAGACCATCCTGAAGCCGAAAAGAGAGAAAAAGTGACATGCTGGCAAAGCGCATCATCCCCTGCCTCGACGTCAAGGACGGGCGTGTGGTCAAGGGCGTCCGTTTCCTGAATCTGTCCGACGCAGGAGACCCCGTCGCGCAGGCCGCCTATTACGACGCGGAAGGCGCCGACGAAATCGTGTTTCTCGACATCACCGCCTCATCCGAAAAACGGGCCATTCTTCTCGACGCCGTCAGACGCACCGCCGAGGTCGTATTCATTCCGCTCACTGTGGGAGGAGGCGTCCGCACGGTCGAAGACGCGCGCCAGTTGCTCGAGAGCGGGGCCGACAAATTCAGCGTGAACACGGCGGCGGTGGAACATCCCGGGTTGATCACCGGGTGCTCGGACCGCTTCGGCAGCCAGGCCGTGGTCGTCGCCGTGGACGCCAGGCGGAACGGGGCCTCCTGGCAGGTGGTCACGCACGGCGGCCGCAATCCGGTGCCGCTGGACGCCGTGGCCTGGGCGCGCCGGGCCGAATCGCTTGGCGCCGGGGAAATTCTGCTCACCAGCATGGACCGCGACGGCACCAAGGACGGCTACGACATCGAACTCACCGCGGCCGTTTCCGCGGCCGTGGGCATTCCCGTCATCGCTTCCGGCGGGTGCGGCACCGCCGGACACATCGTGGACGTCTTCGTCAAAGGGAAGGCGGACGCCGCCCTGGCGGCATCGATATTCCATTACCGCACCCACGCCATTCTTGAAATCAAGACCTATCTGAAGGAAAGGAACATCCATGTCCGCATCCCCTAAACTGAACCACAACGAAAATCTGCTCGCTGAAGTGAAATTCGATGGAAACGGCCTGATTCCGGCCGTGGCCCAGCATTACCGCACCGGCGAAATCCTGATGCTCGCTTACATGAACCGCGAAAGCCTCGAAAAAACCCTCGAAACCGGGAAGGCCACCTATTGGAGCCGCTCACGGAAAAAACTGTGGATGAAGGGCGAAACCTCGGGCCATGTGCAGGATGTCAAGCAGATCCATGTCGATTGCGACGCGGACTCGCTGATTTTGCTCATCGATCAGACGGGGCCGGCCTGCCATACGGGAGAACGTTCCTGCTTTTACCGGGTGCTTGCGGACAATCCTGAAAACGTGCCGGCGGGCGGCTGCGCCGGATGCGGCGGCGGCTCCTGCTGCGGGTGATGACATAATGGAATATGGATTGAAAAATATGCAAATTGAACACCGAAAAACACCGAAGAACACTGAAAAAAAACATAATCTATTGTTGATCATTTCCTTTTCGGTGTTTTCAGTCCTGCTTCGCCCGCCCATGGCGGGCTTCGCATGATTAAACGTCATTCGGTGTTTAATAAAAGAATTGACCTCGGATCATCAAATACCCGGATCAAACACCGAAAATCACCGAAGGACATTGATAAAACCGTAATCCATTATTGATCATTTTCTTTTTCGGTGCTTTCGGTCCTGCTTCGCCCGCCCATGGCGGGCTTCGCATGATTAAATGTCATTCGGTGTTTCGTTCTAAAGGAGAAACCAGATGAATCGAAGTCGACCGTTCCGTTTTATTGCGACTCAGGGCTTACTCGCATTTTTCATCGTGGCCTCGTTCTCCCTTCCACAAAAATCCGAGGGCCAGGCCCGGCCGGCCAAAACCTTCCGCCGCAGGCTGCTGCCCGCACCCATGGACGGCGGATTCCGCATGAAGGATTACTGGATCTGGTGCGGATCGGTGGTCCAGGGAGAAGACGGTCGCTTTCACATGTTCGCCTCCCGCTGGCCGAGGGGATTGAGCTTCGGCCCGCATTGGCTCACCAATTCCGAGGTCGTCCGCGCCGTGTCGGACAAACCGGAAGGTCCTTACGTTTTCCAGGAAGTCGTTTTACCCCCGCGCGGTTCCAGGTACTGGGACGGGCGCATGACGCACAACCCCGCCGTGTGCAGGTATCAGGGGCAATACCTTCTTTTTTATACGGGCACCACGTACCAGGGCGAAACGCCTACGCCGGAACACCCCGCCACCGAAGAGTCGGACCTCAAACTCGACGCCCACCGGCACGAGCGCGTGGGCGTGGCCATCGCAAATTCCGTGTACGGCCCGTGGAAGCGCCTCGATCAACCCATATTGGATGTGCGCCCAGGCACGTGGGAGCGGTACCTGATCAGCAATCCGGCCCCCTTTGTCACGCCTGAAGGCAAAATCATGCTTTATTACAAGGGGGTCGAGAAACTCCGCACCCACGCCATAGGCCTGGCCGCAGCCGACAACCCGGAGGGCCCCTACGTCAGGCTCACGGATAAACCCTTCGACATCGGCATCGGCGCCGAGGATCCCGTCATCTGGAACGAGAACGGACATTACAACGCCCTGATGCTCGACACGGGCAAGAAATATTCGGACAAGGAAATCATCTGCGCCGTTTCAAAGGACGGCCTGCACTGGGAGGCCGAACCGAATCCTG